>VBME01000100.1 GCA_005878995.1 Methanobacteriota archaeon
AACGTCTGCGGTCCTTCGATGTCCGGGAACGCCCCGATCAAGTCCTTCGTGTACGGATGCTTCGAGTTCTTGTACACGTCCCGCACGCTGCCCCGCTCCACGATCTTCCCGGCGTACATGATCGCCATCGAATCGCACGTCTCCGCCATCACGGAGAGGTCGTGGGAGATCAGGATCATCGAGAGGTCCAATTCCCGTTTCAGCCGCTCGAGCAATTCCAGGATCTGGGCCTGGATCATGACGTCCAGTGCCGTCACCGGTTCGTCCGCGATCACGATCCGCGGGTTGCACGCGAGGGCCATCGCGATCATCACGCGTTGTCGCATCCCGCCGGAGAACTCGTGCGGGTATTCGCGGGCGCGCTCGCGGTGGATGCCGACGAGCTCGAGCAGTTCCCCCACGCGTTTCATCGCCGCTTCCTTGTCGACCTTGTCGTGGAGGATGACGGGTTCCGCGATCTGGTCCCCGACCCGTTTCACCGGATTCAAGGCGTTCATCGCCCCCTGGAAGATGATCGAGATGTGCTTCCACCGGATCGCACGGAGCTGGGCCTCCCGGATCGTCGCGAGGTCGTAGCCGAGGTAATCGATCGTCCCGTCGACGATCTTCCCGTTCGACGGGAGGAGCCGCATGATTGAAAGCGCCGCGGTCGTCTTCCCGCAGCCGCTCTCCCCGGCGAGGCCGAGGGACTCGCCTTCCCCCAACGTGAAGTCGACGCCGTCCACGGCCTTCACGATGCCGTCCCGCGTCTCGAAATGCGTCTTCAGGCCTTTCACGGTCAGCAGAGGCATGCTATCGCCGCCCGCGAGCCGTCGGAGAAGCGCGTGACGCCGTTTTCGGCAGCGTGACTCGAGGACGTTGCGAACCACCTTAACGTTTTCCGCGGAGCCGGCTCACGCCGCGAGCGCCTGGGGAGCCTCCGCCGGAGGGGTCACGAGATGGCACGCCACCGTGTTGCCGGGCTCGAGCTCGACGAGTCGCGGCTCCCTGCCCCGGTGGAGTTTCACGTAGACGTAGCCGCCTCGTGCGCGTACGCCGGCGATGGCCTTCAGGGCGCGCCGCGAATCGCGGTGCTCCCTGACGACGCGACGGAACGTCTCGATGAATGCCTCCGGTGTGGTGCTCGCGACCACCGCGAGCGCGATGGTCCCCGGGTTCTGCGCCTCCATCCGGGCGATGCCGGGCAGAAGGCCTCCGATCGAAAGGGACTTGAGTTCCTCGGCGACCTCGTCGGCGCTCCAGCCGCATATCTCGAAGGCGACCGGACAGCGAGGGTGGAATCGGCAACCTCCGGGGATGTTGACCGCGTCCGGTCGCTCCCCCTTGAGGATGGTCCGTTTCGCGAGGTGCCTCGGATCCGGGCTCGGGACCACGGAGATCAAGGCCTGAGTGTACGGATGCTTCGGATGGGAGATGACCTCCTCGGCGGTCCCCTGCTCCACGATCTTCCCCAGATACATGACCGCAATCCGGTCCGCGAGGATCCACGCGAGGCCGAGGTCGTGCGTGATGAAGAGGTACGTGAGGCCGCGCTTCTCCCGCAGTTCCATCATGAGCTGGAGGATCTCCGTGCGGATCGAGACGTCGAGCATCGAGACGGGTTCGTCCGCGACGATGAAGTCGGGCTGGAGGGCGAGGGCCGCGGCGATCGACACGCGTTGCCGCTGCCCGCCGCTCAGCTCGTGGGGGAACCGGAACACGAATTCTTCCGCCGGGCGTAGCCCTGCGTCCTCGAGGGATTGGGTGACGAGCGCCGCAATCTCCTCCGGGTCGTGCGCGATGCGGTTCACGACGAGCGGCTCCGATACGATTTCGAAGACGGACTGTTTCGGATTCAAGGATTCGTACGGATCCTGGAAGATCAGGTGCAGGCGCCGGCGGAGGGTCCGCATCTTGATGCCGACGAGGCCCTCCGTCTCCCGGCGCCGGGCGAGGAGGATTTTCGAGGCCCCTCCGGCCGCGGCGGGTGCGAAGACCACGCTGACGAGCATTGCGAAGGCCGCGGCTCCCCACACGGTCGCCAAGATTCCGAACGCATCGGTTGGGCCCTCGGGCAGGGACCCGGGGAACTCCAAAGCGGCGAGGATCGGGAAGACATTCAAGGCGAGGATCGCAAGGAGCGCCAACACGGCCGGCGTACGGGTCGAGGGACGCGTGGGCGGCAGCGAACCGACGACTCCGATGAGGAGCCCCGACAGGATACTCGCCGCGAGGAGAAAGCCACTGTTCACGAGGGCGTCCGGAATCAGGACCGCGGCGAACGCGGGGAGACTCAAACCGAGGATGAACGCTGCGGCGATGGCGCCGAGCAAGGTGAGGATCTGTCTCGCGTCCCACGCGAGGTGTTCTTTCCAGGAGAAGGAATACCTACGTCGGATCGCGTCGGTCTGAGCCTCGGCATCGGGCCCGCCGCGCGCACGGAGGTCCTTGTACCGCCGGAACGCCTCTTCGGGGATCTCGAAGAAGACATCGCCTTTCGTCGCGTCAACGAGGTGCAGGAGCGCCTTGCCCGTCGTCGTCTTGCCGCAGCCGCTCTCCCCCACGAGACAGAAGACCTCTTCGCGTTTCACGTCGAAGGAGACGCCATCCACGGCCCGAACCCAGAGCGAGGAGCGACCCGTGAGCTCGCGCAACAGGCCGCGCCGAAGCGGGAACCAGACTTTGAGTCCACGGACCCGGATCAGGGGGCTGCCGGCGTCACGGTCCGTTCCATCACCTCCGGGACTTGGGGGTAAAGGAAACACGCCGCTTGCCGGCCGGGGGTGACTTCCGCGAGGGCGGGTTCGGCCACGGTGCAGCGGTCGAATGCGAACTTGCAGCGCGGGTGGAAGACGCATCCCGTCGGCGGGTTGATGAGGCTCGGCACGTCCCCCGGGATCGAGGCGGGCATCGTCCGCTGGCCTCGGATATCGGGGAACGCCGCGACGAGCCCCTGCGTGTACGGGTGTTTCGCATCCGTGAAGACGTCGACCGTCTTCCCGAGCTCCATCATCTTGCCCCCGTACATGATCGCGACCTTGTCGCACGTCTCCGCCATCACGCTCAGGTCGTGCGAGATGAGGATCATGGAGAGGTGGAGGTCCTTCCGCAGCCGCTCCAGCAGCTCGAGGATTTGCGCCTGGATCATGACGTCCAACGCGGTCACGGGCTCGTCCGCAATGACGAGCTTCGGGTTGCACGCGAGGGCCATCGCGATCATCACGCGTTGTCGCATCCCGCCGGAGAACTCGTGCGGGTAGTCCCGCATCCGCTCCCGGTTGATACCGACGAGCTCGAGGAGTTCGCCGACCCGCTTCGACGCCTCCCGTTCCTCGACTTTTTCGTGGAGGATGATCGGTTCCGCAATCTGATAGCCGATGTTCCGGACCGGATTCAACGAATTCATCGCGCCCTGGAAGATGATCGAAATGTCCTTCCACCGGACCCGCTGGATCGAGCGCTCGGAGAGCTTCACGAGGTTCCTCCCGTCGAATCGGATCTCGCCACGCACGATCTTCCCGTTGTACGGGAGGAGTCGCATGATGGAGAGGGCGGTCGTCGTCTTGCCGCAACCGCTCTCCCCCGCCAGGCCGAGGGCTTCCCCCTCGCCAACCTCGAACGACACACCCTCAACCGCGTGGACCGTGCCGGCCTGCGTCGTGTATTCGATCGAGAGGTCCTCGACCTCCAGGCGGGCCAGCCTAACGCCTCCGCAGCCGGGGGTTCAGGATTTCGTCGAGGGCGTACCCGAACAAGTAAAAGCCGAACACCAGGAACACGATGCAGAGCCCGGGCACGATGAGCCACCAGGCATTGTACAGGACCGCGGCGTTTTCGATCGCTTCCGCGATGATCCGGCCCCAGCTATAGGTGTCGGGGGGCCGCAATCCGAGGAAGGCGAGGACGCTTTCGGAAAGGATCGAGACGGCGACGGTGAGGATCGTATTCGCGAAAATCAGGGGGAACGCGTTCGGGAACACGTGGCGCACCAAGATCCGGGAGCTCGGCGCCCCGAGCATCTTCGCCCGCTCGACGAACATCCGCTCTTTGATCGAGAGGACCTGACTCCGGATGACCCGGGCCGTCACCGACCAGCCGGTGAGGCCGATGACGAGGATCAGGCCCGTGAGGTCGACGACGCCGACCTTCGCGGCGACGACGATCATCAGGACGAGCCACGGGATCGAGAGGATGACATCGTTGAAGCGCATGAGGACTTCATCGATCCAGCCGCCCACGTACCCGGAGATGAGTCCGACCGCGGTCCCAACAACCGTCGCGACGACCGCAGAGGCGATGCCGACAATGAACGAGATCTGGGTCCCCCAGATCACTTGGGAGTAAATGTCGTTGCTATTGTAGTTCGTCCCGAGCGGATGGGCCGGACATGGCGGCTGCAGGTACGTCGCCGGGACCGGGAGGGTGCTGCACGTGGCGTCGGCGACGGGCTGCGTCGGCCGGTACGGGGCGATCCAGGGGGCCGTGATCGCCAGCGATGCGAAGAAGAGGAGGATGATGAGGCCCGCCATCGCGTTTCGGCTGTGGTAGATCTGGGTCCAGACCTGCTTCGCCCGTTTCCACGCGACGCGGAGCGTCGCCTCGAGCGGCGATATCGTCGGTTTTTTCGTGACGACCTCCGTCGCGCCCACCGGCAACCTCCCTTACGTGATCTTGATTCGGGGGTCCAGCCAGAGCAAGAGGAAATCGGAGAAGAGGTTCGCAAGGACGATCGCGACGCCGCCGATGACGATGATGAACTGCAGCGTCGGAAAGTCGAGATGGCCGATTGCCTCGATCGTCCTCCAGCCGATTCCTTTGTAGTTGAAGACCCACTCCACCTGGTACGCGCCGCCGAAGATGAACGCGATGTCGAGCGCGATCAAGGAGACCATCGGCGGCAAGCCGTTCGGGAAAATGTGACGGCGCAGGACCTGGCGGTCGCTGAGCCCTTTCGCCTTCGCGGTCAGCACGAAATCCTCGGTCATGACATCGATGAGCGAGCTCCGCATGACGAGGGAGATGCCCGCGAGCGTGCCGAGGCTCAGGGTGAGCGCCGGGAGGACCAGATGCCACAGGACGTTCGAGATATGGGTCCAGTCCCACGCCCAGACCTGGGGAAAGCCCGTGTTCGGGTCGTCCCAGTAGCCTTGGGTCGGAAACCAGGGCCACCACGTGAACACATGAGAGATGGCTCCGTACTTCTGGAACGCGAGCTGGAGCACAATCCCCAGCCAGAAGATCGGCATGCCGTAGAGGAAAATGGTGCCGCCCGTCGAGATCAGGTCGAACGGTTTTCCCCGCCGCACGGCCGCGAACGATCCGACGACCATCCCGATGAGGGTCGTGAAGATCGTCGACGTCCCGACGAGCAGGAGGGTCCAGCTCAGGTCGTGCAGCAGGAGATCGGCAACGGGCTGCTTCCAGTAGTAGGAGATTCCCCAGTTGAACGTGAACGCGTTCTGGAGGTAGATGACGAACTGTTCCTCCGGCGAACGGTCCAGGCCGAACGTCCGGATGTTGTCCGCGAGGTACCCGGCGTACTGCGGGTTGTGCGGCGCGAGGTTCGCCTCCGCGTTCCCGGGCATGAGGCGGATGAGGACGTAGTTCAGACAGAGGATGCCGAAGATCGTGATCGCCGCGTTCACGGTCCGCCGGACCATGATCCTCAGGACTTTCCTCATCTCGACTCATCCCATGCCGTGGTCCCGGAGGGACCTCCGCCGGATCAGCGAGGCGGCGGTGGGGGAGGCGGACTCCTCGGAGGCGGCGCTCGTTCCCTCTCCTCCTCCTTTGCGGCGCGTCGTCTCCGGACCATCGCCACGGCCACCGCGATGACGATGATGGCCACGATGCCCAACGGGATGCCGTAGTTGATGAACGGATTCGGGGCGGCGCTCGTTCCTCCCCCGCCACCGGCCGCGGGGACCTGGATCGTCACGTTCACGAACTTCGTCACGTAGTGCGGCAAGCTGCCGCCCGTCTGGTTGTCCGTGACGGTGGCGGTGACCGTGTACCGGCCCACGGCGGTATAGACGTGGCTGGCCGTCACAGTCCGCTGGGTTGTCGATGCAGGGGTCGTGCTCGTCCCGGTCTTTCCGTCGCCGAAGACCCAGATGATGAACAGGCTGTCGTTGTCTTGGTCCGCGACCTGCAGCGAGAACGTCGTCGTGGAGTTCGGCAATCCGAACGTCCCGTTGCTCAAGGTCGCCGCGAAGGAGCCGACCTGGGGCGGTGAGTTCGCGCCGGGCGAGTACGTCGTGATCGTGACGGTCGTGCTGGCGCAGGCCGGCCACTCCGAGTCCGTCACGCGGACCTTCGCCGTGTAGGATCCGGCCTGGGCGTACACGTGCTGCACGGATCCCGCGGTCGTGTTCGTGAACGAGCCGTCCCCGAAGTCCCAGGCGTAGTTTGTGATGTCGCTCTCCGGGTCCGTCGCGGTCACCGCGAGGGTCGTCGGGAGCGTCGTGAAGTACGAGACTTGCGGGAAGCTCGCGATCGTCGGCGGGCCGTTATCGAGCGGGGCCACCTGGAACCACAGGTTCGGCAGGTCGCTGTCCGGGGTGATTCCGACCGACTGGCTCCAGTTGCCAAAGTTCGTCCAGCCCGCGGTGTAGTCCGGCGGTCGCCCCACGGTCGCGGCGTACAAGTCGAGCCGGTAGTACGGCAGGATGTACGAATGGTATTCGTAGACCATCTTCTGGAGGGTGTCCGTGAGGGTCCGCCGCGCGGCAGGGTCGAGGGTCACCAGCGACTGGGCGTAGACGCCGTCGAACGTCGCGTTGCTGTAGAAGTTGTCGCTCGTGGGCCCGATGGCTCCCGTCGTCTCGACTTCCATCACGTCGAGGGCGGGGTCCGAAGCGGGCGTGAAGATCCAGTCCCAGAACCAGATGTCGTAGTCGCCTGTGAACCACGCCCCGCTCAGCTGGCTCACGCTCTCCAAGGAGTAGCCGGGCAGGTTGTGCGAGGTCAGGGTCTGGATGCCCGTCTGACCGAGCCACGCGGTGATGTT
>VBME01000101.1 GCA_005878995.1 Methanobacteriota archaeon
GATGAACGGGGTCGTTGCGAAAGTGAACTTCGCGCTGGCTGGGCCACCGAAACTTCCCGCGGCAGGCGATAGCGTGCCCCCCCATTTCCGAGTCTGTCCCTCCCTCGAATACATCGAGCGGGCGTACGACGACGCGAAGTACGGGCAGGCGTCGGGGAAGCCCGTCCTCGACGTGTTCGTCCCGACGGTCGTGGACCCGGACCTCGCGCCACCCGGAATGCATGTGATGTCGACCCAGGTGCAGTACACGCCGTACGCGCTGCGTCGCGGCGGGTGGGATACGGAGAGAGAGAAGCTCGCCGACCGGGTCGTCACGATCCTCGCGGACCACATCCCCGGGTTCGAGCGGTTGGTCCTCGGTCGTCAGATCCTCACGCCCCTCGACCTCGAGGCGCGGTTCGGGCTCACGGAGGGCCACATCTATCACGGGGAGATGACGTTGGACCAGTCCCTCTTCCTTCGGCCCGTGCCGGGGTGGTCTCGGTACCGGACCCCGATCGACGGCCTGTATCTGTGCGGTTCCGGCGCCCATCCCGGCGGGGGGATCACCGGAGCTCCAGGCCGGAACGCCGCACAGGAAATCCTGAAAGATTGGCCTCGACGTGGGCGGTGACCCCCAAGGAATGGACGCCTCCGCTCGGCCGGCACAACCTTTGAATCCAACGAGCGATTCGACCCTCTGCCATGAGCGACCTGCTGGAACCCGGCACGCAAGCCCCAGACTTTGAGGGGACGAACCAGGACGGCCTCCCCGTCCGGTTGCGGGACTTTCGAGGCAAGGCGGTCGTCCTGTACTTCTACCCGGAGGACGACACGCCGGGTTGCACCCGAGAATCGTGCGCATTCCGAGACGCCAGCGATGCCTTCCGGGAGAAGGGAGCCATCGTCCTGGGCATCAGCGTCCAAGGCGAGTCGTCCCATCGCGCATTCCGGGACAAGTATCACCTGCCATTCGACCTCGTCGCCGATCCGGACAAGCGGATTTCCCGGGCGTACAACGCGTTGGGTCCGCTCGGGTTGGCGAAACGGGTCACGTACATCATCGGGCCGGACGGGAGGATCGCGGCGGCGTACCGGACCCTCGACCCGAAGTCCCACAGCCGAGAAGCCTTGCGAATCCTTACCGGGGCTGGGGGAAAGACATGACGGCCAACAAGGTGCAACTTCCTTCCGTCCGGATCCCCCGGATCATCCGGCTCCGGTATCACCCGTTCGTCGACCACTTCAAGGGGTTCGAGAAAGTGGAGGCCGTCCGGGCCATCTTCGGACCCAAGACGAACGAAGTCCTTCGGAAGCTCAAAGTCGAGTTCTTCTCGTCCCGGTGGGGGTTCATGGGGGTCAGCGATGAGGACGGTCACTTGCTCGTCTCGACCCACTACCTCCGGACCGGGAATCGTCGGGATATCTACCTCGACGTCGTCCACGAGCTCGTCCACGTGCGCCAGTTCCGCGAAGGCAAGGAGCTGTTCGCCGACGGCTTCGAGTACCCCGATTTGCCGACGGAGATCGAGGCCTACCGGACGTGCATCGCCGAGGGCCGCCGGCTGGGGATGACGGACCGCGAGCTGTTCGACTACTTGAAGGTCGAGTGGATGAACGACAAGGACGTTCGGCGGCTCGCCCGGAACGTCGGCGTGCGGCCGCCCCCGAAACGTCGACGCGCTGCTGGACGCAAGCGATAGAGGCCCTCCCGAGATCACTCGAACGAACTGAGCTGCGGCTGTTTCGTCTTCGGCCGCTGCAGGTGGGTGACGCGGACGCCCACGAGACGAACTCGGTGTCCCTCGTCGGCAAACTCGGCCGCGAGATCGTGAGCGACTTGGGCGAGAACCTCCTCGCTGAAGACATGCGACGGGAGCGTCCTCTCTCGAAGGTGCGTCTGAAATCCTTCGAAACGAATCTTGATCCCGATGGTCTGGAACGTCGCGCCCTGGCCGCGGGCCCGCAAGAA
Organism: Methanobacteriota archaeon; assembly: GCA_005878995.1. Next base: position 1,952 of record VBME01000101.1, read on the forward strand.
GACGTTGTGGGCGACGTCTCGGAACGTCTTCTCGACGACGCTCCACTCGGACACGTCGCGATCAAAGGTTCGTTCGACGCTGATCGATTTCGGATCGGGACGCTCCTCCACGGGGAGCTCCTCCAACCCGCGCGCGATGGCCCAGAGCCAGATCGAGTTCTTGCCGAGCATTTTCTTCAGATTGGCGCCAGGAAAGCGCGCGAGTTCCCCGATCGTCCGGACGCCCGAACGCTCGAGGAGCTGCGCGGTTTTCACCCCGACCCCGCTAATCTTCGTGACCGGGAGCGGGTCCAGGAATCGGGTCACCTCCTCGGGACGAACGACCTTCAAGCCGTCCGGCTTCGCCAGATCGGATGCAATCTTGGCGATGGATTTGTTAGGCCCGGCACCAATCGTGCATGCCAAACCCTCCCGCTCGCGCACGGCGGCCTTCACGCGGGCGGCGTACTCGGCGGCGCCGTCGAAGTCCCGCACCTTGGAGGTGACATCGAGGAACGCCTCGTCGATGCTCACATGTTCGAGGATATCGGCGTACGACCGCAAGACGTTCATCACGCTCTCCGAGACCGCCCCGTAGAGTTCGTAGTTCGGTCGGAGATACGTCGCCGTCGGAGCCTTCCGCCAGGCCATGCCAATTGGCATTCCACTTCGGATTCCGATTTGTCGGGCCTCGTAGCTCGACGCCATCACGACGCCCCGTCCCTTGCCTCCTTTCGGGTCCGCGCCTACAATAACGGGCTTGTTCGCGAGGTCCGGATTCTCACGCCGCTCGACGCTGACATAGAATGCGTCCATGTCCACGTGGAAAATCACACGAGGCACGCGGCCCCATCTGCCCGTCGGGCTAAAGACCTAGCGAACCGACGCGGTTCACTGCACACAGAACTCGTTGCCTTCCGGATCCTGCATGACGATGCAATACTCCTCGGGATCGTCCCAGACGCGCTGCTTCGTCGCCCCAAGTCCGAGAATCCGTTCGACCTCGGCGTCGACGCGTTTCACCCGTTCCTTCGGAGGAACCTTTCCTCCACCGGAAATGTTGATATCGAGATGCAGGCGGTTCTTCTTCGGCTTCGGCGTGTCCATCTGCTGGAAGTAGATCCGCGGGCCGACCTTCTCCGGATCAACGATTGCACCGGCACTGTTCCACTCTGCTTCCGGCACTCCCCTCGCCTTGAGGAACTCGTGCCAGGTTGTGAAGCCCGCTGGCGGGTCCTGTTCCTTGTAGTGAAGAGCCGCTGCCCAGAACTTCGCGAGCCGAGCCGGGTCTGCGCAGTCGAAGACGACTTGAATGGATGTTCCCATAGACGACCTCCCCGTCCCGATGACGAGAGCGTCAAAGCCCTTGTAGGTTGCGGCGTTTAGCCAAAGTCCCCCAGGCTCTTCTGCCCGGCGGGAGCCCCGGCCGCATTTGGGAACTCATATTCCATGAGTCCTGCGAGACGACGGAATTCGTTGACGCTACCCGGCCCGAAGCCCGCGTAATGGTTGTTGAAGAAGACGAGGGCACCTTTCACGGAGCCCTCCGACTCCTCGAGCTCCTTGTACCACGAGCGCATCTCGGCAGACTTGTCCTTTTGGACCTCCTTGAATTCCGTAATCTCGCGATCCCCAACCATCCGAAGGTACACCTGGTCCGACGTCACCTCGCTCGGTGTCCGCAGATACTGATTCTCGGACCAGACCATCGAGACATTCCGGTCGCGCAGGAGCTTGTACACATCCTCTTGGAACCACGATTTGTGCCGGAACTCGATTGCGTGCGGGTACTTCGTGACCTCGAGGTTTCGAATGAAATCCTGCATCAGGGCCCAGTGGGAATCGAACTTGATCGAGGGCGGCAGCTGCGCGACCAAGGGACCGCACTTCTCCCGCAGCTCCTTCGCCGACGCGTAGAACCAGCCGAGGTTCTCGACGACCTCCTTGAGCTTCTTCTCATGCGTGATTCGCTTGGGCATCTTCATCGCGAAAAGGAATCCCGGCGGCGCGGACTTGTACCAGCCTTTCGTCATCGCGGGCCCGGGATTCCGGTAGAAGGACGAGTCGACCTCGACACAGTCGAAGACGCTCGAGTAAAGCCTGAGGTAGTCGGACTTCGGCGTGTCCGGCGGATAGAATCCGCCGAGCCAGTCGTCGTATCCCCAGCCGCTGCAGCCCACCCGCAGCTTGTCCTTTAGCGCCATGCCAAAGCTCGCACTACGGATAACGGCTCAAGAATGAATAAATAGCGCCTGGCCGGCTGGCCGCGTTTCCAGGCAGTTGACCGTGTGGACCTGATTATCGGCCTGTTGATCATCTTCGTCTCCGCACGTGCAGGCGGGGAAGTGATGGAGAAGCTCCGTCAATCACCGATGATTGGCGAGGTCCTGGCGGGGATTCTCGTGGGACCAATGGTCCTCGGCCTCATCAATCCGAATCCGGCGACCTCGTTCGGGAGCTCGTTGAACGTCGTCGCCAACCTTGGGGTCTTCGTCCTGGTCCTGCTAGCCGGAATCGAACTCGGGCGCGAAGGCCTGCGAAAGGCCTTACAGGAACGGAGCATGATCGTGGCCTTCGTCGAGTTCTTTCTCCCCTTCTCTCTCGGTTACAGTCTCGCCTCTGCACTTGGGATGACGCTCGTCCAATCGCTTTTCGTGGGCACTGCCCTCGCCGTGACGGCCCTCCCAGTCAGCGTCCGAATCCTCATGGATTTGAACCTGCTGAACTCGCGGCTCGGACGGGCAATCGTTTCCGTGGCGCTCGTGAACGACCTCGTTGCGTTTGCGATGTTGGGCCTCGTCGTCCAATTCACAAATCTGGGCGCGTCGGCACCCGAAAGCGTCACCATCGGGCTCGTCGTCCTCAATAACGTCCTATTCGTCGGACTCGTGTTCTGCGTCGCCACGATCCTGAAGCTCACGACTCGGTTAGGCCGCAATTCTGAGTCGTACATGCAGACCTTTGTCGCTAAGCTCCGCGGCCAAGAAGCGTCTTTCGCCTTGTGCATCGCGACCGCCCTTGGGCTCGGTGCCGCAGCCGAACTGCTAGGAATCCATTTCGCGGTCGGAGCGTTCTACGGCGGAATCCTCATGACGCCTCGACTGCTCGGCCAAGTCCAGTTCGACCGGATCCGGAGTGCGGTATCCTCCGTAACGTTCGGGCTCTTCGCTCCCATCTTCTTCGCCTTCGTGGGCGTGAAGCTGTCGATTACGCTCACGGCGTGGCCGCTGATCGTTGCAATCACGGCGGTCGCTTTCATCGGGAAGCTCCTGGGGGGCATCTTGGGCGGGACCGTCGCGGGATTTCGAGGCGCGCCGCTCCTAGCCCTGGGGGTGGGCTTGAACGCACGGGGGATGATGGAGCTCGTGCTCGCCCAGGTGGGCCTCGCAGCCGGCATCATCGACGCGGACTTCTATTCTGCCCTCGTAATCATGACCCTCACTACGACTCTTTGCACTCCGCCAATTCTGAAACGATTGATGCGGCGGTTCACGCTCGAGGACGTGATGCCGACGGTCCCGAGTCCTAGCGCATCGAGAGGAGTCCAGACTCCAAGCGTGATTTCACGAGACGAGAGCGCGAGGTAGCCCGCAATGTTGATTACTCGCACTCGTGCATCACGCGAACCATCCGAGTCGGGTTGGTCCGATCCGTTCTCCTGCGAATCAGCCTTCCCCTGGAGGACTCATGAAGATTAGACGACTCGCGATCGTCGGCCTCGGATTGACCGTGGCCGGTCTGCTGCTTGTCGTTGGCTTCTGGCCTCTGACCTCCCTGAGCGGCGCGAAGCTGCTCGCGGCGAGGAATGGGAATCAGTACCCCGGGTACGCCCAAGGGGCTCAAGTCACGGTCCACGAGAGGGTGATTAGCGTTTCGTTCTCGAATTTTTTCGGGAATCCATACACCACGTTGGAACTCGATGATGGGGATCCGAATGTTGTGACGGCAATTCTCGTCAAAGGAGATGCCCGAAGCGTGGTCTCCGAGGGCGACGTGATCTTCGCGACTGCCGTATTGCAAGTCGTCGGTTCGTTCTACTATTGGGAGGTCGCGACGCCAGGAAATATCCACCCATCTTGGCCGGTCGATGCGCTCTTCTATGGCGTCATGGGGACTGGGGTGGTGGTCCTTGCCGTCGCGGCGTTCCGGAAGTCCTGACGGCACCGGAAGCCTGAAGTCAACTCGTGAGCATCGGCGCCTGATGTCGGACTTGGCGGATGCAGGGGCACGCCGCATCGAGTGGGCACGCGACCACATGCCCGTCCTCGCTGCAATCCGTGAAGAGCTGAAACGCAAGCAGAACTTACGAGGCCTCCGGATCGGAATGGCGCTCCACGTCGAGGCGAAGACGGGGGTGCTCGCCTTGACCCTGCGGGAAGCCGGGGCGAAGGTGCGCTTGGCCTCGTGCAACCCCCTCTCCACCGACGACAGCGTGGCGGCGGCTCTGGTAGAGACCCACGGCCTCGAAGTCTATGCGAAGAAGTGGCAGACGGATCAGGAATACTACGAGAACCTGGACCGGGTCCTCGACCTCCGGCCCGACCTCGTCATCGACGACGGTGCGGACCTCATCTCGCTCCTTCACACGAAGCGAAAGGAGCTGCTGGATGGCGTCCGAGGGGGAAACGAGGAGACCACAACGGGCATCATTCGCCTGCGCGCGATGGAACGGGACGGAGCGCTCCGCTTCCCCGTCATCGACGTGAACGACGCGCAGATGAAGCATTTGTTCGACAACCGGTACGGGACCGGGCAAAGCACGTTCGACGGCCTGATGAACGCAACGAAC
>VBME01000015.1 GCA_005878995.1 Methanobacteriota archaeon
GTCCCCGGGAAGGTCTCAAGATAGTGGGTATGGCATGACGACGGGCTATCCGGGGAGCAGTGATGGAGGATGACTTGCCAGGAAAGGGCCGAAGCCGGGAGAGCGCCGTCCTCGGAATCGGCCCCCGAGCCCGAGAAAGCGATCGTGTCCCCCACCTTCCACGTCGTGCCGGGCACGGGCGATGCGATCGTCGCCGTGGGAGGCGTATTGCCGCTGAGAGCCCACGAAACGCGCGCCACGGCCGCCTCGGTGTTCTCGAAGTACTCCACGCGGATGAGGTGGCGACCCGCCGCGAGGCCCATGTCGGCCACGTACGTCGTCGCCGGTTGCAGGATCCACGCGTCGAGGACGATCGAGTTGTCGACCCAAACGCGCATTCCATCGTCCGCCGTCATCGTGAAGCGGTACGTCCCGGCGATGCCGAAATCCCAGTTCCCGGTCCACCGCACCGAAAACGTGTCCGGTTCGATGCGGGGGTCGGGGGACCCGAGGCCCCAGTCGAAATCGATATTCGGATCGGTCCGATTGAATATCAGGTTCGTCAGGTCGGCATTGTCGAAGTAATCCCCGCGGAAGGCGTTGACCGGAATCGCGTCGGGCGGCGGCGGAGGTGGCGTCGGACCTCCGAAGGTGACGCGGCGGATCGTGCCGCCGTTGTAATCCACGTAGAACAGATCGCCTCCGGGTCCGATCTGGAGGTCGACGGGACCGGCGGCCGGCGCCACGAAGGTCATCCGGTTGTTCGGATCCGGCAAGCCGTTCGCGCCGGGGAACATCACCCAGATGCAGTTCCGGGAGTAGTCCCCGAAAAAGAGGGCTCCGTTGTACTCGGCTGGGTACGAGCCCCCGCCGTAGAACGCGAGTCCCGTGATCGACGAGGAGCCCGCCGGACACGTCTCGCCCGGGAGGATCGTCGCGCTGTGGTTGTACGTGTAGTACGGCGCAGCTACGGCCGCCGAACCGGCCACGTAGAGGTTCTCGCAGATGTTGAGGTTGGCGCTATCGTAGCCGGCCTGGCGGTCGTTCCCCTCGTAGCACGGCCAACCGAAGTTCTCGATCGGTACGTCGGTGGGGCTCACGAATCGATCGATCTCTTCCCACGTGTCCCAGCCAACGTCGCCAATCCACAACTCATTCGTGCCGGGCCGAATCGTGAACCGGAACGGGTTGCGAAGGCCGTACGCCACGATCCGCTGGGCGTTCGTGTCCCCGGTCCCCGGGTTGCCGGCCGCGGCGGCTCCGGTCGCCGGATCGACCCGGAGGATCGCCCCGTCCAACGTCGTGGGATCGGAAATCGTCTGGAGGTCTTGGCTGCGAAGCGCCCCGCCTTCGGCGGTGGGGGGCGCCATCGTGCCTCCCGGGGGATCCCCGCACGGGTTCCCCACTTGGCCGTAGTCCACGTAATTGAAGGAGGCTCCGTCGCCGCCGGAGACGTACAACATTCCATCCGGGCCGAACGCGAGGTCGCCGATCGAGTGGCTCGGGTACTGCTGGCACCAGTCCTCGATCAGCACTTGCTCGGGGCCGGTCATCACGTTGCCGGCGGCTTGGAGGCGCGACAGCCGCCCGCTCACGACGCAACCGTTCGTCGTGGGCCCCGGCGGGGTCGGGCACGGGTCCGAGCTGACCCCGGGTTTCCCCCATCGGGGAGCGGTGCCCCCGATCACGGCGTCGTGGGTGTAGAGCGCGTAGACCCACGGTTGGACCGGGAAATTAGGGTCCAACGCGAGGCCGAGGAGGCCGCGGTCCCAGAAATTGTGGGTGTTCGTCCGCAGGTCGGCGAAGATCGTCGGCGAAGTGTCGGTGAGGTTGTCGAAGACCTTGATGATCCCGCTCTTTTCGGCGACGAAGACCCGGCCGTCGGACGCGAAACGGACGGCGGTCGGCTCCGTCAAGCCGCTCAAGGCGATCGACTCCTGAAAGCCGCCGGGGAGGGTCGCGGCAGCGCGCGCGACGGTCGGGAGAGAATCGATGACGGGAACGGTCGGTAGGCCGTTCCAAGAAACGGCCGCCAGGGGGACAAGGAGCACGAGGAAGGCAAGCGTAATCCCCGCGGCGAATGGGATGAGGCCGCGGGCACGGTGCGAGAATCCGGTCTTTCCCAGCGCCGTCGCATTTAGCAACATGCCCATCAGAAACGGTGGGCCTGTGAATGAACCCGGCGGGGCGACTGGGTTACGAACGTTTCACGTGTGTTTGCAATTGGGGCATCACACACGCGTTCGGAAGTAGCCCTTCGTGCACATTGCTGCGCACAGGCGTTGTCACGCGCTGATTCCGCGACCCGTGTTCGAGGAGATCTCTCGCGACACGTGGTGGAACAGCTCGTACCCGAGTCGTGTCGCCTCGTCGAGTCGGCTCGGTGTGTCGACCTTCGCACTCATCGTGAGTTGACCGGGCCGCACGAGGATTTCGATTCCGATACTGTCGTCCTCGAGGGCCCAGCCGAGCCGGAGGCCCTCATCGGACTCGGCAAGCCCGTACCACCGCAACGGGCCAATCCAGGTGCCCCGAAGCGCCCCGACGAGCCCTCGCAAGTCCACGTGGGCGGGCAGCGAGGTCTGGAGGATCGTGACGGTTGGTTCCGCGGGCGGGAGGGAACTAGGACTCAGAATCCCGAGGGCGCGCCGCGAGACCCGATACCCGAGCTCCGTTCGTTCGACCAATTCGTCCTGAGCGAGACGATGCAGCGCACGGGACAATTGCTCTGGATGGATGCCGAGCCGCCGCCGCAATCCCTGGAACGCAACCTGGGTGGACGGGTCTTGCGAGAGGAATTCGAGAACCTCGCGGTCATGGTCCCGCAAGTCGTCGAGGGATGCCCTCGCGGCCGGGTCCACGGAGGTCGGAACCATGTTGTCCCCGCTCAGGGCGGCGGTTCACCTTAAGGCTAAGGGTCCTGCGTCGCGCGGCTGAGAATGAGCTCGCTCACGCGGCGAGGTGGCCATGGTCCACAACGACCTTCTTGCCGATTCGGACCGTCGCGTTCGTCAAGCGGCCTTGGAAGCTGAACCCTGACGTGTTCTTCCCGCCATAGTCCGTGTTGTCGCCGATTCCGATTTCCACGGCGCCAGCAACAAGATCGTCCTGAAGGAAGCCATACTCCACTTCCGGATTCAGGCCGACTTGCAACCAACCCAGGCGATCTTTCGCCCCCGTTGCTTTGTCGTACTGCGTCCGAATCTCGTCCGCGTTCGAGCCCGCGGTCCAAGTGGCCTTGCCCGCCTTGAATTGGAACGCGACATCCGTGACTTGAACCCCGAGGTATGGGACGGGTCGGTCGAACCGGACGACGCCTTCCGCGGACGTCTCATCGGGACACACAATCACGTAGCCCGGCGGGACCCCCGTCATGAACTCGCCATTCTCCACGTCCTGCGCGTCGACGATGCCGTCCTCGACCAGGGCGTCGCGGCCCTTCAGTTCGCAGACGAACTGCGTACCGTTCGGGGCGGTCACCTCGACCTCCGCATCCCGTGCCAAGAGGGTCGCGAGCTTCTTTCCCTTCCGCGAGATCGGGCCGAAGTCGATCGAGCTCGCGCGGAGGACCATCTCCCGCCACGCGTCGAAATCGTACCCATACGTCTGGGCGCGTTCGCGGCTGACATATCCGAGGAGCACCCGCGCGCCTCGGAGGCCGGCTTTGCCCGCGCGGCGATACCATTCGGAATTGTACCCCGCCGCGGCCGCTGATTTCGGGAGATTCTTCCGGTATCGCGGTAGGTCCGCGGGGCCTGGGAAGAACACGTACGCGTCCGCCTTCGAAAGGGCGGCCCATTCCGGCGCGGAGACCTGCCCCAGCTTCGCGGTAGGGAGCGTCTCGACGGATCGCCAATATGTCTCCTCGTCTTCCATCAGGAACATCGGGCGGGCGCCGGCCGCGCGGAGCTGGTAGACGACTTCCTTCGCGGCATCGAGTGTGTGATTCCAACACTCCACGATCACGTTCTCCTTCGGTTGGATGTGCAAGCTTCGGCGGATGATGTTCTTCGCGAGCGCCTCGTATTCAGACGTTGGGAGTCCCCCGGCGTCGAGAGCCGACCCGCGGATAAATAGATACGCCATCTCGCACGAAGCGCCTTAGCGCGGGTCATTGTTGCGGTCTTCCGAGGCGGCGATCGGCGCGGAACGGCCTGAGAAACTTTCGGAACGAGAACGCGCGACGCTCCGCGCCCTCGCGGACACCCTCGTTCCGTCCCTCGCGGTGAATCCGGATCGGGTGGGCCGCCTCGGCGTTCGGGAGAACGCGGTCGGCCTGTTCTCGGCACATCCTATGGGCTCCGCGCGGGCGGGGCTCGACCCGAGGACATCGGCCGCGGGACCAACGGGGGAATGCCATGAGGTCCGGAACCTGTGGATCGGGGACGGGAGCCTCTTGCCTACCACGCCCGGAGTAAATCCGATGATCTCGATCATGGCTCTCGCCGCGCGCACGACGGGGTTCGTCCACGAGCGGCTCGCCGCTACTCCTCGATGAGCCAGAACTCGTTTCCGTCGGGATCCTTGAACATCGCGTACGTGCCCCAGTCTTCCTTCGTCGTCGGCGTCGTGAACTGGACGCCAAGCTTGCGCAACGCCTCCTCTTCCTTCTTGACGCTCTTCGAGACGAAGGAGATCCCGGAGTTCCCCGGTTCCAGGGGATAGAATCCCTCGCACAGGTGAAAGGCCATGTTCTCCTTCTTCGGGCCCACTGTGATCCAGTGGCCCTGATGGTCTCGGATTTCGAAGCCGAGCTTCTCCGTGTACCACTTGGCCGATTTCTTCGCATCGGACACGACGAGAGCGATTGTGGTGAGGCGCATCATGGTTGCGGGGATTCGCTTGGCGTCCATAAAGGCAGCGGACCGGCGGAAAGGCTGATGGCCCCTCGCGGAATGTGCCGGACATGGCGACCTCTCGCCGGCTCGAGCTCGCGAAGACCCTGGCGTGCGAGCTTCGTACGCGCGAGGGTCGGAACCTCGTGGCCGTCGGGGTGTATGGCTCCGCCGCTCGCGGCGAGGACCGTGCGCACTCCGATGTCGACGTGCTCGTTGTCGTCCGACGCAAACGGGCGGCGATCCGTCACTTAGTGCGAGACGGCATCCTCATCACGATCCTGCAACAAACGCCGCAGGAGGCGAGGGCCGAGGTCACGGGCTCCCGGGGGGACCTGAACGCCGCGCTTGGCGGCTGGCGTTCGTTGAGACCCTTGTACGATCCGTCCGGCCTCTTGCGGAAGCTCATGAAACGGGCGAGAGTCCCGACCGCGTCGCAATTCCGGGAGGCGGCGCGCCGGGCACTCATCGAGACGTACGAGGATCTCGGAAAAGTTCGGAACGCCGTCGATGTCGGAGACGAAGAGGAGGCGCGCGAGATGGCGGTCTGGTACGCCGGCGCCGCCGCGGGCGCGCTCCTCGACCTCCATCGTCACGTCCTCCGGACCGGCCGGCGTGCGTTCATCGAGATTCGCCGCTATGGCGCAGTGGGCGAGGCAATCCGACGGCTCCGGCACGAGACCCTCTCGCTGGTCGAGACCCGCCGGCTCGCGGAGGCCTCGTGGGCGGACCTGCTCGCCCTCGCTCGGCGGGGAGGCGTTCCCCTCCCGAAGTTCGCGGGGCCTCGCGGAAGTCTTTAGGCTCAAGAATCCGTTGGCGCCGGGGAGAGAGGGTCCGGCATCGGCGTCCTGCGATTCGCCTCGCTCCAGTTTGGCTTGGATTCGGCGGGCGCCCTCGGCTACCTCGCCGGCCTTTTCGTCTATTCAATCGCGGCCGCCATCATCCTGCCGATTCCGGTCGAGGCGTTACTCCCGTTCTACCCGGAGATTCACCCCGCGATCAAGGCGATCGTGCTCGGCCTCGGGAAAGCCGTCGGTGCCATCGCCGTCTTCTACGTCGGGAACAAAGTGAACCCGTTCATCGAGCGGTGGATGGGCCGCCATCCGTGGGGCGCGAAGATCCTGAAGGCCATGGAGACGTTCGTCCGGCGGACCGGTTGGATCGGCCTCACGGTCCTCCTCGCGATCCCGTTCATGAGCGATACCGCGGTGAACTACTTCTACTCCCTGCTGAACGAGGAGGGCCACGCGATCGGCCGTTGGCGATTCGTGCTCTCCAACCTGATCGGCGGAGTCGCCCGCGCGTACCTCTACATCCTGATCTGGGTACGGCTGTTCCCGGGATGACGCGGGTCGAGTCACTTCGGCGCGATGCCGCGCTTCGACGCGCGGGCGAACGTCTCCAAGAATCCCCACGTCAGATCGCTCGCGGTGATGATGCCTTCCACGTTGTCCAAGCGCGTCACGACGACCCACCGCGTGTTCCGCTCCAGCATCACGCGGGCCGCGGCGCGCAACGTGGTGAGGGGGCTGACCGTCGCGACCGGCGAGGTCATGATCTCCCGGACCAAGACCTTCCCGGGATCCTTGCCTTTCGAGGTGACCTCCCACAGGATGTCGCGGTCCGTGACGAGACCGATCGGTCGACCGTGCTCGACGACGACGAGCCCGCCGATCTTCTTCGCGGCCATCCGTTTCGCGGCATCGAGGATCGTCCGGTCCGGGTCGATGACGATCACGCTGCGCGTCATGACATCCCGGACAAAGACCATCGCGTGACCGGGGGAGGATAGCGTGTCACTGCATCAAAATGGCCGTCCCACGCAAGGCGGCGTTGGGCACGCATTCTTATATTCCATGAAATATTCCTAACAATCCTGCTTGTGGGCGGGGAGGTTGGTTGTCAATGCCGGGAGAGATGATGGGCGCCAAGATGGTCCAGTGCGACTGCGGCTTCATGGTCCAGAGCCACAACGAGAACGAGATCGTCAAGATGGCCCAGATGCATGTGAAGGACACGCATAAGCAGGACTTGTCAATGCGCGACGCGCGGGCCATGATGAAACCCGCCATGATGATGCGGTAGACGCGCCCCGATCTGTCTCCTGCGCGTTACGCAGCGGTCGATGGAACCTCCGCCGCGTCGGCGGTCGCTGCGCTTTCGGACCAGGGGAGCCGTTGCCCCAGCGCGCCGAGCCGGTAGCGCTGCCGGCACTCGGGGAACCGCGAGCATCCCAAGAACGCCCACCCATTTCGGGCCTTTCGACGCACGAGCCGTCCGTCCGCGCATGCATCGCAGGCGCCGTAGTCTTTCTCGAAGAAGGTCGCGTCGCGGACCCAGCGCCCCAACGACTCGCGATGGGCCCTCAGCTCCGCCAACACGCCGTGGAGCGCGTGGCGCGATTCCGCCACGACCTCGCCGAGGGTCGCACGACCTTCCGCGATATCACTCATCCGGTCCTCCAGATGGCGGGTCATGTCCGGCGTCGTGACGTCGGGGCCATAGATGGCCAGGGCGTCGACGAGGGCGCGACCTGCGGCCGTCGTCCGAATCGATCGGCCGCTCACATATTGCCGGCGGAACAGCAGGTCCACGATCTCGTGCCGCGTCGATTTCGTGCCGAGTCCGAGGCGTTGCATCGTCAGCAGGAGCGTTCCGGCGGTATGGAGAGGAGGAGGCTTCGTCCGTTCCTCGACGATGCGGATTTCGCGGAGAGGGAGCGCGTCGCCCTCCTTCAAGTCGGGCAACACCGACACCGGATTTTCGTCCGGGAGGATCTCGCGCCAACCCGGATCGACTGTCGTCTCGCCGACCGCGAGGAACTCCGTGTCGCCAACCCGGAGATGGGCCTCCGTGACCGCGGCGACGCTCGCGGGCGACAGCGTCGCGAGGAATCGCCGGGCGATGAGGTCGTACACCCAGGATCGGAGTCCCGCGCGTCGCTTCGCGGGCGCGGCGGTCGGATGGAGGGGCGGATGATCCGTCGTCTGGATCGGACCGCGACTCACCGTCAACTCCGAACGAGCGAGCAGCCTCTCCGCATATGCCGCGTACGGAGACTCTGCCAATCGTCCGAGGATCTCGTGGAAGGCGGTGGACGGGGGGTAGACCGTGTTGTCGGTCCGGGGGTAGCTGATTTCTCCGCTGACGTACAGGGACTGCGCGGCGAGCATCGCCCGGGAGGGGCTCGTCCCCTGTCGGGAAGCTTGCGCCAGGAAGGAGGTCGTGTTGAACGGCGCCGGAGGTGGATCGCGGCGTTCCCGGTGCTCAACCCGTTCGACGACGGCCGTGTCGCCCAGGCCCGCGAGGGCCACGAGCGCTTGCGCCCCGCCTTCGTCCCAGAACGGTCCGCCGACGGCGGTGGCCTCGATTGGCGGGTCTCCCGCAAGCAAGGTGACGTTCCAGAAGGGCCGGGCCATGAAGTCCTCGCGATCCCGTTCCCGGTCCGCTGCGAGCCGCAGAGTGGGGGTCTGCACCCGGCCCGCGGAAAGCAGCTGTCGGCCGGAGCCACACTCGAGCGTGAGGAATCGCGTGAGCACCGCACCCCACGCGAGGTCGATTCGCTGCCGGGCCGCGGCCGCCTCGGCGAGAGCCCAGTCCGGCTCGACGGGGGTCTCGAACGCGCGACGGACCTCGCCGGGCGTCATCGCACTGAAGCGGGCGCGGCGGGCGGTGAGGTGAGGCTTTCGACCGCGGAGGGTCTCGAGCGCCTCGACGGCGATCAGCTCCCCCTCCCGATCGTAGTCCGTGGCGAGGACGACCTCGTCGATCGTGTCGGCGAAGCCGCGCAGCGCGTCATGGAGCGTTACGGGCGTCTCTTCTCGGACGGGCTCGAGGTCGATCAGGTCGTCGAGGTCCATCAGGGCCCAATCCCGGGCGGCCTCCGGATAATCGAGCTCGACGACGTGGCCCCGGAGAGGGAACACGATGACGTCGTCGCCATGGATCGAGAACGTGAAGTGGCTGGAGCCGTCTGCCCGGACCTTCTCAGCCGTCCCTTCTGACAGGATTTGGGCCAAGCGGCGGGCGGCACTGAATTTCTCGGCGAGGATGAGCCGCCGCAACCCGCGGGCCTATTCGTCTACCTGATACTTAATAATGTTGATGTCGGACCGCGACTTTTCGCGGCTCGGTTTGGATGCCATCCATCGCTCCCGGCGGACGGCCGCTATCGAATGGGATTTCAGCTCGGTCGTGAGACTCAAAATTCGATGAGGCTGGACGGTTCCTCAGGTCGGAGTCGGCGCAGCGGATGGCGACTCAGGGCCAATTGTAGCCGCTCGGCGACGAGGGCCGCAACACGTTCGTCGTCGAACGAGAGGAACGGTCGCACGCCAAGCTCCCTCGCGATGGCATCGGCTTCCCGCGGGTAGCGGCTGATTAGGTTCGAGAGGGCCATCGATTCTGCCATTCCCACTGAGCGAGCAGAGAGGAAGCGCTCGAGAGCGAGCAGATCCCGCGCGTACGTTGGGTCCGGCTCATAGCGTGGTTCGAGAATCGCACGGCGGACGAATGCCGTGCGGATCGAAGTCTGATCCAATTCCGCCATGGGCAATCGTCGCCGACACAAACAGGGGGTTATATTTTTTGCCGTGAGATTATCCGTCAGTTGACGAACTTCCCGGCATCCGTCGAAGTCCAGTGACTCACGGGTCGCTGCAATCCCGAGTGTACCCGCACCGGCGGCAGATCAGCTTGCAATTCCGCTCGTACGTGGGCCCGCCGCAGACGTCGCAATGATCCGGAGTCGGCGGCGTCACCTCCGTCGGCAATGAAGCCGGGTTCCGCGCGGCCGGCATGTCGCAGGGCCATAGCGGTCCGGGAGAAAAATCTCGCCGATTCGTCCACCTCCCGAACGCAGCGTGACATAGTCTGAGGCCGGTGCGAGGTGCCGTCACGATTGGGGTCGGCGCGAACGAGGATCTCGGCGGTGTCAACAAGTCGTCGTTCTTCTTCCCCGTGACGGTTCCGAATGCGACCCTGGAAATCGACGGACTTTCGCTCGTTCAGAACGGACGGATCGCCGTCTAGGGCGAACCCCGTTTTCGCTGCCGAAGGTCTTCGAGGACCGCGATTGCAGCGTTCCGCCCCGGCGCTCCCGTGACGCCGCCGCCCGGATGGGAGCTGCTGCCGCACAGGTACAGGCCCCCGATCGGCGTGCGGTATCCCGACCAACCCGGCACGGGACGGAACGAGAACAGCTGGTCCGGCGTCATGTCCGTCTGGTAGATGCACCCGCCGGGCAGGCCCCATTCCCGCTCCATGTCCAGGGGGGAGATCACGTCCCTCCGTTCCACCGCGTGGCGGAGGTTCGGCGCGTACGCGGTCAGCGTCTCCAGGATCGTGTCGGCGACCTCGTCCTTGCGGTCGTCCCACGTGCCTCCGCGCAGGCGGTACGGCGAGTACTGCGAGTAGATCGACAGCGTGAATTTCCCCGGGGGTGCGAGGCTCGGGTCGGTCACGGAGTGCAACACGCAGTCGAGGAACGGCTCCTTCGACGGGTCGCCCCATTTCGCGTCGTCCCACGCTCGCTCCAAGTAGTCGATGGACGGACAGATGTCCAGGTAGCCTCGGTGGTGCGGTTGAACCATCTTCCCGGGACGGCACGTGAAGTCCGGGAGTTCCGTGAGCAGGCAGTTCACCTTCGTCACGACGCCGGTCGCGCGAATCCGATGCACCTGCGCGAGGAACGTCGGATCGATGGCATCGGGTTCGACGAGCTTCTCGAACGTCGTCTTCACGTCGACATTCGCGAGGACCACGGGGGCCATCTCCCGCGTTCCGTCCGCGAGTTCGACGCCGGTGACGTGCCCTCGGCGCGTCAGGATTGTTTGGACCGGGGTCGACGTTCGGATTTTCGCGCCGTGATGGACCGCCGCGGCTGCGAGGGCTTGGGCGATCCCGCCCATCCCGCCTTTTACGTAGCCGAACGTCTGCTTGACTCCGTTGATCTCGTGGAGGAGCATATGGCCGAGCATCAGCGCGGTCCCGGGCGTCCGCGGTCCGGCCGGCAGGCCGATCGTCGTCGCGGTGGCGAGCATCGCCTTCACCTCGTCGGACTCAAAGAATTCGTCGAGGAGGTCCGCGGCGCTCTGCAGGAGGATGCGACGGGCGAGTTCCTCGGCCTCGGGACCCTTGAACAAGGCGAGCAGATCCGGCAATGGCGGTGGCGGTTCGAGGACGGTCGCCTCGATGAGCTCCATGACCTCGGTCCAGAAGGCCACGTACTTCGGATACGCCGCCGCGTCCTTCCGGGAGAACCGCGCGAGTTCCTTCTCGTTCCGTTCCGCATCGTTCCACAGGAGGAGGGAGTCGCCGTTCGGGAACGGCAAGAAGAACTGCGGGTCGAACGGATGGGCCTCGTATCCGAATCGCGCGAGCTCGAGGTCCCGGATGATCTCGGGTCGCAAGAGGCCCGCGGAATAAGCGAGCCGCGAGAACTTGACGCCGGGGAAGACCTCTTCCGTGATGCAGGCGCCGCCAACGATCGGGCGGCGTTCTACGACGAGGACACGCCGTCCCGCTTTGGCGAGGTACGCCGCAGCGACGAGACCGTTGTGGCCTCCGCCGACGACGATGGCATCCCACGTGCCATCCATGGGACGGGGAGCGCGGGATTCGTATGTATCGTTAGTGGGGCATAGTGTGGTCGGTCTGCTCCGTCAAACTATAAGCGGCTGCCTTCCTTCTGCGTGCCGTGGCCGTGAAAGCGAGCGGCCGTCGGAAAGGCTCGGGCGGGATCCTCGAGAAGCTCGAGAAAGGCGTGGTCCTCGGCGACGGGGGTTACCTGCTCGAGCTCGAGAAACGCGGGTACGTGCAGCCGGGTCCCTTCACCCCGGAGGTCGTCCTCGAGCATCCGGCGGCCGTCCGGGAGCTCCATCAGGAATTCCTCGATGCCGGCGCGGAGGTCCTGCAGTCCCTCGCGTTCTACGCGAGCAAGGAGAAACTCGCGACGGTGGGGTATGCGAACAAGGTGCGAGACATCAACCGCGCCGCCGTGCGGCTCGCGCGCGAAGTCGCCGGCGACAAGGCCTTGGTCGCGGCAAACCTCAGCCTCACGTGGCAGTACGATCCGAAGGACAAGCGGTCGGCGGACAAGGTTCGCCGGCTCTTCGACGAGCAGCTCGAGGCCCAGTTGCGGGAAGGGGCCGACTTCGTGATCGCCGAGACGTTCTCGTGGCTCGGAGAGGCCACCCTTGCTGTCGAGCGAATCTTGCGGACGGGCATGCCATCGATGGTGACCGTCTCGTTTGACAAGGAGCCGCGGTCATATGACGGTTATTCGCCGGCGGACTGCGCTCGGGCCCTGCGCGATTTCGGTGCGGATATCGTCGGGGTAAATTGCCTGCGGAATCCGCTGCTCCTCCTGCCGATTGCGAAGGAAATGCGTCAGGCTGTGACCGGGTTCGTCGCCTGCCAGCCGACCGCGTACCGCACGCCCCGTGACGTGCCGGACTTCACCGCGACGAAAGAGTTCCCGTACGAAACGGAGACCCTCGTGCTCTCGCGGAAAGTGATGGGTGCGTACGCTGCGGAGGCGAAGGCCGCGGGGATCAATTACATCGGCTCCTGTTGCGGCTCGATGCCGGTCCACGTCCGCGAGATGGCGCGGGCCCTCGGGAAAGCGCCCCCGGACCGGGCTTGGCGGGTGGACTACAAGAAGCCGATGTCCGCGTACGAGTTCTACCAGCACCGAACATGAGGCCGCGATGACGGCTCGTTGGCATCCCGTTTCGTACCTCTAAGTAGAGGTATGTCTCGGGCGGGAGAACGACCGGTCGACCTCACCGGAACGGGTGACCGCAGAAGAAGCAGAACATGTTATCCGCGTTCACCATCGTCCCACAGCTCGGGCACCGCTTCTTGGCCCCGGGAGCGATCGGTGCGATTGGCACGGAAGGCGTGCTCGCAGGCGCGGGAGCGGATGAAGGCGGACTCGCGACGCGCGGCGGGTATTGTGCAGCCGCCATCGGACTTGGCTGTTGCGCGGGCGGGGGTTGAGGTTGCGGCGCCGCTTGGACGTAATAGGTGGACGGATACATCGTCTGCGGGCGTGCAACGGCGCGCCGGGCCCTCGCCGCGCGGCGCTGCGGGATGAAGGCGACGACCCCCGCGAGCACCAAGATGAACAAGGCGAGGTACAGCAGGTTCGACGCGAGGAGCTGGTACAGGACGAAGAGGAAGTCCGGGACGCTGGACGCGGTCACGACTTTCTCCTGGGATTCGTACAGGTTTCCGTTGACGGTCGCGACGACTTTGAAGTACAGGGTGCCGGCGCCGGACGGCAAGGACAGTCCGCTCGCGGTGTACGACTGCCGCGTCTGTCCCGTCTGCGCCGGCGTCGAGTTTCCGAGCCTCCCCGACATGGTCCCCCAGACGACGTGGGTGTCCGTTACGGCCATGCCGGCGGGTCCCAGGACCGACCACGTCACGTCGAACTTCGAGCTGCTCGATACGGATGACGGGAAGGAGTTCACGTAGATGAACGGCGTATTGAGTGCGTTGAGCGCGTTCCACGCATTCACGACACCCCAGCCGTAGTTCGTGTTGTATCCGTTCCCAACGGGTTGGACCGCCGTCCGGTTCAGGACGTCCCACAACTCCGAGTTCGTCAGGCTTGGGTCCTCGGAGAGAAGGAGGGCGGCGGCGCCCGTAACGAAGGGCGTCGAGAACGAGGTCCCGCGCAGGTAGTGGACCGCGTTGCCGTTGTTGCTTCCGTCCAGCGTGAGGATCCGGTCCCCCGGAGCCGAGAGGCTGAGCCCGGGACCGAAGTTGGAGAACGACGCGCGCGAACCCGTCTCATCAATCGCGGCGACTGACACGACGTTCGGCAATCGCGCCGGATAGTCGAGCGTCCCCGTCCCGGAATTGCCGGCCGCGGCGGTGATCAGCGCGCCCTTGGACCATGCGTAGTTGATCGCGAGTTCGATGTCCGTCGGTCCCCCGAACGTCTGGTTCGTCCCGAGGGAGAGGTTGATCACTTTCGCGCCGTGATCCGCGGCGTACATAATCGCCTGCGAGACGTTGAACGAGGATCCCTGGCCGTTCGGCCCGAGCGCCCGGACCGCCATGACGCTCACCTGTGCCGTGCCGGCGATCCCCTGGCCGTTGTCCGTGATCGCCGCGATGACGCCCGCGACCCCGGTGCCATGATAGATCCCATTCGGGTCGATGTCCATCGGGTTGCTGTCCCCGTCGACGTAGTCGTGGCCGTGGGTCCCGTCGATCGGGTCGGTCCACATGTTTGCCTGGATGTCCGGGTGGGTCCACCAGACGCCGGTGTCGACGACCGCCACCACGACCGAGCTATTCCCGAGGGTCACGCCCCAGGCGTTCGGTGCGCCGATCGACTGCAATCCCCATTCATCCACGTAGAACGGGTCGTTCGGGAACTCCGTGTGAAGCGGGAAGTTCGTGATGACGGTCGGCTTCGCCGTCGCGACGACGGCGGCCCCGGGGACGAACGCGCCCGCGATCGCCAACACGGCGATAGTGGCGGCGAACCGCCGGACGAGGGCGCTCATTCGGGCCGACAACGGGGGAGGCCTCCGCGATTTCGAGGGGCGGAAGTGAGCTATGTCCCGCGCCCCCTCATAAACCTCTGCCCGTGATTGTCAGCCGTTGACATCCGAGCGGTTGTCAGAGGCGCTTCGCGAGTTCGGCGATCTTCGCGCTCGCTCCGCCTTTGATCGGCGTGCCGTGCCCCATGACGACATTTTCGAAATGGAATTTCGCGAGCTTCTTGATCGATTCGCGGTGTTGAGTTGGGTCGACATTGTACTGGTCCGGCATCGGCCGGAGGCCCGATTCGTTGTTCACGGCGTCGCCTGCGATGCAGAAGGAACGCGATTCATCGAGGAGCGACATGCTGCCGCGCGTGTGACCCGGCGTGAAGATCATCCGCAAACCGTCGTGGACCTGTCCGTCGTCGAGGGGTACGTCCACCACGGTGCCGGGATGGCGCTGGATGCCGGGCGGTCCGTCGTAGACGCGCTTGCGGGCGATGAACTCCGCTTCGACCCGCGACGAGGCGACTTTCGCGGGCGAACCGTGCTTGATGGCCGCGAGCCCGCCGACGTGGTCCGGGTGGGTATGGGTGATGAAGATCGTCGAGAGGTCTTTCGGCTTCACTTTGATCCGCGAAAGGTAGTCGAGGACTTTCCCCGCATCCGCGTCCGCGGACGTGTCGACGAGTACGAGCCGATCGTCGACGAGCAAGGTCGTCGTCGCATACGTCTCGATCACGTGGACGCCCTTCAGGAATTCCATCGTCCCGCCCGAGGAGCCGACGACTGTCCGCGGACTTATTCCTTTCGTGCGTTGCGTCGCAGCACGATGCAACTCGTGGGGTTCTTATGGGGCGGCCGACTTACCCGCTGCGGGTGCGGAGCATAGCGCTCACGGATGTCCTGGCCCGCGTCGAGGCCGACTCGGAGAAAGCCCTCGAAGTCCTCAAGGAATACGTCCGATTCCCGACGATCTCGGCCCACAAGCGGGCCCAGCCGGAGACGGCCGCCTTCGTGCGGCGGCTCCTCGCCGAGAACGGCTTCGAGGCCCGCGAGGTCCCGACGGAGGGCGGCCCGAACGTCGTCTTCGGCCAGATGATCGTCGACGAACGCAAGCCGACGCTGCTGATGTACCAGCACTACGACGTCCAGCCCGTCGACCCGTTGAACGAATGGAAGCGGGATCCGTTCGATCCCACGATCCAGGACGGCAAATTCTGGGGTCGCGGCTGCGCGGACACGAAAGGCAACCTGATCATGCAGCTCCTCGCGGTCCAAGCGTGGCAGTCCGTCGAAGGGCGGCCTCCCATCAATCTGAAGTTCGTCGTCGAGGGGGAGGAAGAGGTCGGGAGCCCGCATTTCGCCTCCTTCGTGAACGCGAACAAGGACATCCTGGGCGCGGAGGGCGCGACGATCGAGGGCGGCGATCACCTCCACGAGGGCACGCCGAAGATCGAGCTCGGATGCAAAGGCATCCTCTACGTCGAGATGACCAGCCGCACCGCGAAGGTGGACCAGCACTCCTCGTACGCGGCAATCGCGCCGAACCCTGCGTGGCGACTGATCCACGCGCTCATGACGTTACGCGACGCGAAGGGTCGGATCAAGATCGCCGGCTGGTACGCCGACGCACGGCGTCCGAGCGCCCGCGAGTTGCGGTACCTGCGCGCGAGTGCGTTCAAGGCGGAGGCCCTCAAAGAGTTCTGGGGCGTCTCCGAATTCATCGGCGGCGGGAGCGATTTCGAACTGCTCCGGCGCCTGATCTATTCCCCGACTTGCACGATTTGCGGCTTCGTGAGCGGGTACATCGAGCAGGGCACGAAGACCGTGAACCCCGCGGTCGCGAAAGCGAAGATCGACTTCCGACTCGTTCCGAATATGACTCAGGAGAAGCAGCTCGCGAAACTCCGGGAGCATCTGACTTCGAAGGGGTTCGGCGACATCGAGCTCTCTCCCGCGAAGGAGTCCCTCGAGTCCGCCGCCATCTCCCTGAGCGCGCGGGTCGTGAAAGCCGCGATCAAGGGCTCCGTCGATGCGTACGGGCGGGAGCCGGAGGTCTGGCCTTGGTCTCCGGGCGCCTCCGCCCATGGGTTCTTCAACAAGGTCGTCGGCGTGCCATCGATTTCCGGCCCCGGGGTTTCGTACGACGGCTCGAACTACCATGCGCCGAACGAGCACTTCCGCCTCCCGGATTTCGTCGGCGGTGCGAAGCACATGGCCGCGATGTTTGCCCGGATGTGAGCGGGCGCGGGGTCGCCTCGACCGGGAGGGGAACGGCCCCACAAACCCTTAAGGCCCCCCGGGAGTTCGCCCCGCGCAATGGACACGGATGTCAACCTCTGCAAGGTCGAGGACATCTCGGACGGCGGGATGAAACACTTCGAGATCATGGGGTACGACATCCTCGTCGTGCGGCTCGAGGACCGCTTTTTCTGCGTGGATGCGGCTTGCACGTACAAGTGGGCCATGCTGACGGACGGACTCGTGGACCGGGACAAGCTCGTGATCACGTGCAAAGACTGTAGCGGATCGTGGGACCTTCAGACCGGACAGCCGCGAGGGTCCCCGGCGAAGTTCCCCTTGACCGTGTACCGCGCCGAAGCGGTGGGCGACGACCTAATCGTGACGTTCACGTACTGACGCCGTCCACGTACGCGCGTGCGAATTGGCGAGAAAAGGCTTATCAACGAGCGGTCCCTCGCTCGGTTCGTCCGTCAATTCCCGTGATGAACCGAGTCGGCCGCATCGCGCACCGACCACGTTCTCATCGAGCGTTGAGGCGGTGATGACGATGCCCGACGACAAGGACCAGCAGTTCACGCGTATGTGGAACGAAGAGAACAAGTCGAAGCGGGAAAAGTTCCGAAACCTGATGAAATCGAAGCTCGACGTCCTGCATGTCGAGGTCACGGAGGAGAACGCCCGCGCGTTTTGGAACGGCCGACTCGCGGTCCGCCAGCCCGAGCGTCTCTACCAGATTCCGGAGCGATCGGAGGAACGTCGCCCCCCGCGGCGCCGTTGACGGGACCCAGTCTCGATCCCAAAGGATACCCCGTGCTGGAGCGCTCTAGCGCTCCCGCTCATGAAGGCGAAAAAATGGGCCCTGGCCCGAAGGCCAGGAAGAAGAAAATCGATTTCGCTCAGTACCGGCGCCGACCGCGGTCCCGTCGGTCCCGGTCCCGGCTGCCGCCGCCACTGCGGTTGCCGCTGAAGGTCCCGAACTCGAACTGCCGGTCTCCGCCAGTGCGCTCCCGTCGCTCGCCGCTGTAGCCACCGCTTCGGTAGCGCGGCTCGCGCTCGTACTCCACCGCGCTGACGTCCAGGGCGGTGTTGACGGTCTCGATGGCCTGGTCCGACTTCGTCATCGTGCCGTACTTTCCGACGTTCAGCCGGATGTGGCCCCGCACGAGGGTGACGTAGCCGTTGTCGATCAAGAGCGTCTCATCCTTGTGGACGTTCCCGATCTGGTCATTCCAGAGCGTCAGGAGGACCGTGCCGGTCTCGTCACCGACCGTCGCCTCGACGAGCTTTCGTGCTTCGCCGAACTTCGACGTGATCTCTCGCTCTTCGCTCAATCCGAGGACCTTGACTCGAACGTTCACCTGTTTGGTGGACGGGGTCAGGTCCTTCACTTTGGTCATTGCCTTGTCTTCCATG
Organism: Methanobacteriota archaeon; assembly: GCA_005878995.1. The sequence continues at coordinate 17,978 of VBME01000015.1, forward strand.
TTCTCACTTCTGCCGACACAAGCCGCCGAGTCGCAAAGGCCGGAAAAACCGTCACCAGGCGAATTCAGACGATGTGGGCTGTGTCCCGTTTACGAGCCCCTCCTATAAAAACGTTCGGAGCGGAGCGGCGCGACGAACCACCTCGTTCGAATGAATGTCCGCACGAACGTCGCAACCCCTCGAGCGGGATCACGTCGGCGACGCCAACTATTTAGCGCGTCCTCGGGTTCTCTGCGCGCTCATGCTGGTCGACGCCTTCGGACGTGAGGTGACGGACATCCGCGTCAGCGTCACGAAGCGATGCAATTTCGGCTGCATTTACTGCCACGATGAGGGCCTCGGTCCCATCTTGAGGCCGCGAATGCCCCATGAGGACGAGATGTCCGCGGAGGAGATTGAACGGCTCCTCCGCGTCGCGCGCGAATTCGGCATTCGGTCCGTGAAATTCACGGGCGGGGAGCCGCTCGTTCGTCTGGACATGGAGGAGATCATCGATCGTTCCGTTCGCCAGATTCCCGACGTGTCGATGACGACGAACGGATCGATGCTTGCGAAGCGCGCGGAGGGGCTGCGTGCCGCTGGGTTGAAGCGCGTGAACGTCTCCGTCGACTCCCTCGATCCCGCCGCGTTCCGGGACATCCGGAAGGGCGAGCTGGCACCCGTCCTCCGAGGAATCCGGGAGGCGCTCCGAGTTGGGTTGAAGCCCGTCAAGCTGAACATGGTCGTGTTCAAACAGACGCTCCCGCACATCCCCCGGATGATCGAGTACATCTCCGACGGCGACGGCCTGAAGCTCCAGTTGATCCAGTTCATGCCGGAACTCGTCGGCCAAGAAGATTGGATGGTCGACATCGACGCACTCAAGAAGTGGCTCGAGGTTCGCGCCGACAAGATCCTCGTGCGGGAGATGCACCACCGCCGGATCTATATCTTCAACGGCGCGGAGGTCGAAGTCGTGGACCCGGTGTACAACGCAGAGTTCTGCATGAACTGCCACAGGATCCGCGTCACACACCAAGGTGAGTTGAAAGGGTGCTTGAATCGGAACGATGACCTCATCCCGACCCGCGGCCTCGATGACGATGGCCTGCGCGAAGCCTTCCGAGGCGTCGTCGCAAACCGCGTCCCGTACTACGGCGCGTATGTGAAAGATTTCCCGCGACGCGATTCGCGGGCCGCCGTGCCGATCGAATTCCCCGCGATTCCGGCTGCCTGAGGCCTCGGTCAGAATCCTCAAATAGCCTCGCGGAATGCGTCGCCCGCGTGAAGGTTTTCAAGGGCCTCGACGTCATCGCGGCCGAGTACAAGGCGACGGACCAAGTGCCCGCGGAGGCCCGCGCCTTCAGCGGATGGGATCAGTTCGCCCTCTGGTTCGCGGCGGCGTCATTGCCTGCGGCGTGGCTGTACGGCGGCTACATGACGGGCGCCTACGGCCTCCCTGGGGCCTTTGCCCTCATCTTCCTTGTCTCCACGCTTACGTTCATCCCATGGGCCCTCATCGGCTACATCGCCGCAGATAAGGGCGCGTCGTCCGTGTCTCTTCTCCGGCCCGCGTTCGGATTACGAGGGAGCAAGCTGCCGTCCGTCTTCTACCTCTTTTTCGGGTACGGCTGGGCCGCGGTGAACGTGTTCATCGCGGCGATCTCGATGTCGTTCGTCTTCAACCTCACACTCGGCTGGCCCGACGCGTTCCACACCCCCGCGGGGTCCCCGATCAACTACTATCTCGTGCCGTCGATTCTCCTCATCTGCCTCCTGCAGGGATTCTTCGCCACCGCGGGCCATCGCGCGATTCGATATCTGAACTGGGCTTCCACGATCGCCCTTGTCGTCTTGGGGGCTTACGCGTCGTACATCGTGCTGAAGGATTTCGACTTCGGACAGCTGTGGGCCTGGCGGCCCGCGCAACCGCTGTCCTTCACATTCACGGCCGGCGCCCTTGGGACCGGATTCACGTATACGCTCACGTTCCCGCTCCTACTCGACCTTTTGATCGCCTACAACTGGACCTGGGAATTCATCGGGGATTTCAGCCGGTTTGCACGGTCCAAGAAAGCGGGGACCTGGGGGCCGTTCGCGGGGGCGTCTCTGGCTCAATACTGGTTCTTCTCCGTCGGCGCGCTGATGACGGTCGCGTTCCTCGTCACCGCGCCGGCAGGCTCCGTGAACTTCGCGGCGATTTCGGATCCGAGCTACAAGGCGACACAACTCGGGTTCGGCCTCGGGGCGTACCTGATTATCCTGTTCGCGACGATCTCCACGAATGCCGGCAATATCTACGCATCCGCGCTCGGAATCAGCAACATCGCAACGCGGTGGAAAGCCTCGTTGCGAAGGCTCCTCCTCCTGTCCTCGATCATCGTCGTCCCGCTCGCGCTCCTCCCATTGCTTGAAACGAACTTCGTCTTCACGTACATCTTCTTCCTCGACTTCCTCGGAGCGATTGTTGTGCCGCTATGGACTCTCACCCTCGTGGATTATTTCCTCGTGAAGGCGCGTCGCTACCACGACGACCTGTTCGCGCAGGAAGGCGGCCACTATTGGTACCGCGGTGGATGGAATTGGCCCGCGGTCGTCACTCTCCTGAGCGGGACCGC
>VBME01000102.1 GCA_005878995.1 Methanobacteriota archaeon
GAGGTGGGCGAGGCCCACCAGCTGTTCCAGCGGTCGATGCGCGCGATCCGCCGCACGGTCGGGGAGCGGGAGGTCGTCGGCCTGGTGACGAACGCGGGCCTGGCGAAGCTCCACCGCCGCAAGTCGATCCGACGCCAGCTGTACGAAGGCGCGGACCGCGTGATCCGGATTGCGCACGGGAAGGGCGGCGTCCTCATCCACCGGCTCGACACGGGGACGTCGGAATGGTATGCGGCCGTGCCGCCCGACCAGACGACGATGGATGACTTCGCATCCGAGGTGCCGAGAATCCCCGCCCTCGCGGTCGCGGGCACCGCCCGGGAAATCCGGATGACGGAACACCTGCGGCTCGGGTGGTAACGTCAGAGGAGAGCCGTCACCGCGGACCACACGAGCCAGGCGGCGAAGGCGACCAAGCATACGATGGAGAAGAGGAGCATCGCGTGGTACGTGCGCCGGATGCGGCGCTGGGCCTCGCGGACCGCCAGCGGGAATGCCGTGATCCACAGGAGGATGCCGGCGTAGAACCCGACGAGGACCGCGGCGCCGAGCTGATCGATGAGGACGAGGCCGGCCGTGAGCCACCAAAGGATCGGGTAGGGGCTCGTGATGTTCACGGACAGCCCGATCGCGTACGACTTCGCCTCCGCCTCGGCCCGCGGCGCGAGGATCTCTTCCGGGCGCCGCAACGCGCGGACGCCGGTCCAGGCGAAGTACGCCATCACCGCCGCGCCCACGAGGGAGATGTACGGGAGCCACGTGGCGATGCTTCCCAGTAGGGAGTGGGCCATCACGGAGAGCGTGAGGAAGACCGTGTCGGCGGTCGTCGCCCCCGCTCCGACGAGGAACCCGGCCCTCCAGGACCGCGTGACCGTCCGCGACGCGATAATCGCATTCACCGGACCCGGCGGGGCCGCAAGGGACAAGCCAATCGCGATCCCGACCGCAGCGACGAACAGGAGTTCGAGGACCACAGGACGCCAAACATCCAATCCCGTTTCAAACCGCCGGGAAGCCTTATAGGGACCGTCTCTTTCGCGCGGCCGTGCGCATCGGGGGCTCGACGTACAGCCGGGAGCCGTTCGCGAAGCAAGTCGCGGAGCTGCGGGAATCCGGGTTCGACTACGCGGAGCTCGATCTGACGTGGGTGGCGCTCGAGCCCGCCGCGCTGCAAGACCAAGCGGAAGACCTCGCGGAGAAGATCCCCCTGGAGACGGCCCACCTCCCGCCGTCCCACTTCCACCAGGCCGACCTCGCGAGGTTCGTCGGGTTCATCGACGCGCTCGCGCCGATCGGGACGCGGGTCTTCAACGCCCACTTCATGGAGGCCCGTTCCGCGCCGCGCACCTCCCCGGAGGCGAAGACCTCGTGGTTGGCGGACCTCGTCAAAGCCGCGACGGACCGCGGCGTCGTCGTCGCGGTCGAGAACGTCGACGAGCCGCCGGAGGTGCTGCGGAAGGTCCTCGACGCGGTGCCGGACCTGCGGTACTGCCTCGACGTCGGGCACGCCCATCTCGACGCGCGCACGGACGGTGCGAGGACGTACCTTGCAGCGCTCGGTGACCGTCTCGGCCTCGCGCACGTGCACGACAACCACGGAGGCCATGGCGAGATCGGTGACGAGCACTTGCCCTTCGGGAAAGGCACGATCGACCTGGAGCGAGATATCAAGGCACTGAAGGCTCGAGGTTACGACGGCCCCGCCACGCTGGAAATCTTCAAAGGAATCCCGGACGACCGGCGCGCGTGTCTGCGGAAGATGCGACGCTGGACGAAGGAATAGCCGGGACCATGCCGGCGTTCGGACCCGTCCCGCAGGTTGCCGGTCTGATGCGAGGTTTCCCGCACCCCTGGTACATCGCCGGGGGATGGGCAGTCGACCTCTACCTCGGGCGCGAGACGCGGGAGCACGACGACATCGACGTGGTGATCCTTCGAAAGGACCAGTTCGAACTCCAAAGGTATCTCACCGACTGGGCATTCGTGAAGGTCGTGGACGGACAGCGGCTCCCGTGGACCGATAGAGAGCGGCTCGATCTCCCGGTTCACGAGGTCCACGCGACGTCAAGGAACCGAGCCCGGATCGAGTTCCTACTCAACGAGTCGTCCGGCGGAACGTGGCAATTCCGGAGGAACCTGGCTGTCACGCGGCAACTCAATCACATCGGGGCACAGACCTCCACCGGCGTTCCGTTCCTCGCACCCGAGATTGTCTTGTTGTTCAAGGCGAAATCCCCCGAGGCCAAGGACGCGCACGATTTCGATTTCGTCCATCCCCGATTGGAGAACGAGCCGCGCCGCTGGCTGAAGGATGCGTTGGAGACGTGCCACCCGGGACATCCGTGGACCGCCCGGCTCTGAGCCACCGGCATGCACTTTCACCGACCCCTCCCCCGCATCCCGCCTTATCCTTCGACTCCGATCATCATGGAATGGGCCGCACGATCCCGACGTATCGGCTGCACCTCGAGTCGATCCTGAACGACTGGATGGACTATCGACGCGCGCTGCGGGAGAAAGACCGCGAGGTGTTCGATCGGCTCCTGAGCAAATCGAGGCAGCATTCGAGCGCCGCGAGTTATTGCGCCCACCTCGACCCGTCGATCCTGGCCCTCCTCTCGATCCTCCTGGAGATGGAACGGGACATCGAGGCGCTGAAACGGGAACGTTCTTCGGCCGCGGGCGATACCGGGCCCCGTGCGGATTCGTGAGGCGACCGTCGCCGACCGCGCGGCCATCGTGAGGATCGCTCGGGCTTCCTTCGATCGTCTGTACGCGTTCTTCGCGGTCCGTGGGACGCGCCACGCCTGGCCGTTCCTCGTGGCCGAGGATGGATCATCGATCGAGGGTTTCCTCGAAGGGATTCTCTTCCGCGGCGCGCCGCCGATCGGGTACGTGTACTTCGTCGCCGTCGACCCGCGGGCGCGCGGACTCGGCATGGGACGGGCGCTCGTTCAGGAATCGCTCCGGCTCTTCCGGTCTCGCGGCGCCGACCGGGTGTTTGCGGCCGTGACGAGAGACAACGACCCGTCGATGCACCTGTTCGAGTCCCTCGGGTTCGAGCGAGTCGCCCGCCGGGTCCTGTGGCGGTGGTACCGCTGGCGTGGGCTGTCCGTCCAGATGCGGATGCTCTTGGCTCCCCATGAGGTCCTCCTCCTGCGCACTTTCACCGACCTCCCTCCCGCGTCACCTCAAGAGGTCTCCCGGGCCTCTTGATCGGCGGGGGAGTCCGCCTGCACGGCTGGATCATCGACGCGTATGGCGACTACGACCGCGACTCGATGGTCCTCTGGCTCTGGAACGAGCGGGGCGCGCACCGGATCGAGGATCCGCGGGTCGTGCCGACGTTCTTCTTGCATGCACCCGCGTCTGACCTCCCTGCGATCCGCCGGCGAATCGAAATCCTCGATGGCGTGAAGGAAGTGAGAGAGGTCTCGAGGCGCATCGCCCTCGAGGACGACGAGCCGAAACCCGTCCTGGAGATCGTGCCGCGGCATTACCGCGATATCCGCAATCTCGCGCACATCCTCGACTCGAACGGCGGGTACGTCGACCATCGGCTGTTCAACGTGGACCTGCGCTTCAGCCAGCGATATGCGATCGAGCACGACATCTTCCCGATGGGGCTCGTGCATTACGCGAACGGCGTGTGGCGGGCGGAAGAGGAGCACTTCGCCCTCGACTATCCTTTGCCGGCGCTGCGGAAATCCCTCCTCGACCTCCATGTCGACAACCCGGCAGGCATCCCGCGGATGCAGGACAAGCTCCTCGGGGCCCGCGTCGACGAGGTCGAGATCGACGGGGACGAGGAGACGATCCTGAAGGGGATCGACGCGGTCGTGCGGTCGAAGGACCCGGACGTCCTCATGACGGACGGCGGCGACGCGTTCCTGATGCCGTACCTCGCCGCGAAGGCCTCTGAACTCGGGGTGAGTCTGCGACTGGGCCGGGACCCCGATCATTTCGCGGGGGTGAAACCGAAGTCCTACTTCACGTACGGGAAGATCGTCTACAAACCGGGCCAGTACATCCTGCGCGGTCGGCTGCATCTGGACCGCGGGCACTTCGCGTTTCGCGAAAGCGATTTCGCGGGCCTCGCGGAACTCTCGCGGCTGTCGACGCTGACGCCGCAGGAACAAGCGCGACTCACGCCGGGCACCGCGTTCTCTGCGATGCAGGTGAACCAGGCGTACCACGACGGCTGTCTCGTGGTGTGGAAGAAGAATCGGCCCGAGGATTTCAAGGACGCCGAGAATCTCCTACGGGGCGACCGCGGCGGCTTCACGTTCGAACCGGAAGTCGGGGTGCACGAAGGCCTCTACGAACTCGATTTCTCGTCCCTGTATCCGAGCATCATGGTGAAGTACAACATCTCCGCGGAGACGCTCGACTGTGCCTGCTGCACCACCGATGGCCTGCCTGTTCCCGAGTTACGATACCATCTGTGCACGCGACGGGTCGGGATCGTCGGCCGCGTGCTGAAGCCGCTCATCGAGCGGCGGCGATACTACAAGAAGATGAAGAAAGAGCCGGGCCCGCTCCAAGATGTATACACGGGCCGCGACACGATTCTCAAGTGGACCCTAGTGACAGCATTCGGCTATCAGGGATATTCGAATGCCCGCTTCGGCCGCATCGAGTGCCACGAGGCGATTAACGCGTTCGCGCGGAACATCCTCGTCCGCACGATGGAGATCGCAGAATCCCACGGCTACGAAGTCGTCCATGGCATCGTCGATTCCGTCTGGTTGCGGGCCAAGCCCGGCGCAGATTCAATCGAGAAGGTCCGCGAGCATATCGCCGGATCCATCGGCCTCCCAATCGAGCTCGAAGGCCACTACAAATGGATCGTGTTCCTCCCATGCAAGACAACGGGTGTCGGCGCGCTGAACCGCTACTATGGCCTCTTCCAGGACGACGAGTTCAAGCTGCGCGGGATCGAGCTCCGCAAGCACGACACCCCGGAGTTCATCAACATCTGCCAGGAGGCGATGCTCGGAGAGCTCAGCCTCGCATCGACCGCGGCGGAGTTCCGGGAGCGCATCCCGAAGGCCGTCGACATCCTGCGGTGGACCGCGAAGTGCGTCCTCGACCGCGCGATCCCGGTCCACCAGTTCATCCTCACGAAGAGCGTCTCGCGCGCCCTCCCGGAGTACGTCGTCCTCACCGCCACCGCGGCGGCCCTGAAGCAGATGGAGAAACGTGGCTTCGCGGTCGAGCCGGGCGAGTCCGTGCGGTACGTCCTCTTGGACGCCCGCGCCCGCGATTCCGAGCGGAAGGTCCGCGTCGCGGAGTTCCTCCAAGGAGATGAGGAGCCGGACGCGTGGGAGTACATCCGCCTCCTGTGCCGGTCCGGACAGACGCTCCTCGCGCCGTTCGGGTACACGGAGGAGAAGCTGGCCCGGATGTGCGAGGACCTCTCCGATGTATCAATCGCGAACATGCCGGAGCAAGCGATCACGATCCAAGAGGATTACAAGTCAATCGGAGAGAGCCGCAGCCGAGCCCGCGGTGGCGTCGGATACAAGAAACCGTGGCAGGTCATCGACGGCGACGGGGAGACCTTCGGCGGATTGCCGGACGAGGCCTAGTCGAGGGCCGCGGAAGGTTTTGTTTCCTACTTCGGTGGGACCGAGAGGTGTTCCAGATTCCAGTTGCAACTTTCTCATATCGGGACTCGGGTCCCGCGATTTTCGGGCTGAACCAGTGTTGGAATTCTTGGTACACGATGCGCCGGAGTGCTTTCCGGGAATCGGCCTCCCGAAGTCGCAAAAGAATTGTCTCAACCTCGGGCGCGTACTCATCTCGCGAGTCCTCCGGAGAAATGCCAGGAAGAGAGAGTAGACCGATAGGATCGCTTGTCGATAGAATCCTCAACGATCGGTCGTATAACGAGCCGAACTCCTGCCGGACAGTGTTTCTCAGGCGTAGGATTTCCTCTCTCGTGTTGGCACCATACACTTGCTCAACTGTCACGCTCGATTTGTCCTTCACGCTTCGCCAAGAAGTCCTGTCGAGCATGAACTTTACTTTCACTCAGCACAGGCTCTCCAGAACATCACAAATCGAGCCCGTGTCCCTGGGAGCTTTGCTGGCCCCCGGACGTTCACTCGACGGGGAACGGTTCTTCGATGAGCCCCTCGGCCGCGGCGATCAGCTTCGTCACGCGCTGCTCGGATTCCGCGAGGATCGCGTGGCATCGGCGGTACAGGCCGAGCCCTTCCTCGAAGACGGCGAGGGCGCGGTCGAGCGGCAGGTCGCCGCGGGACAACGCGTCCACGGTCGCTTCGAGGGCCGCGAGGGAATCCTCGAAGTTCGGCTCTTCGGTCATGGTCCCTCCTGTTCTTGGTTGACGTGAACCCGAATCCGGCCGTCTTGGAAGCGGACCGCAAGGGCATCGCCGGTCTCGACCTCCGCGGCGTGCGCGACGACATGCCCGTCCTCCCGTTCCGCGATCGCATAGCCGCGCTGCAACGTCGCGAGGGGACTCAGGACATCGAGGCGGCGGCCCAAGCCCTCGAGCCGATCCCGCTGGCGCGTGACCTCGCGCGGCCCGACCGCGACGAGCGCGGCGAAGGACCGGTCCAAGAGCGCGCGGTTCGCCTCGACCCCCCGCTGCAGGCCCCGCGGGGACAGTCGTTCCCTCAAGGCAATCATGCGATTGCGACCGACTTGGAGCGCCTCGCGGATCTCCCCGACCAGGGAGCGGCCCGCGCCGTTGAC
>VBME01000103.1 GCA_005878995.1 Methanobacteriota archaeon
TCGTCCGATAGGGGAGCCGTTCCCCGTTCACCATCGTCGTCGCGCGCCCCACAAGGAGGATGTACGCCGGCTCGAGGAACACGCCGCCGCCGAACTTCGGCGCGCTCTGTCCGCCGACGACCTCGACCTGATCCGTGTTGTGGTGGAGGATCCGTCCGAATCGGTTCACGTACATCTTGCTCAGGGCCCGCGAGACGATTTCCGCCAAGCCGTCCGCGATGCTGTCCGGATGGCCGACCCCCTTGCGTTCGACGATTTCCGTCCCCTGTTGCTCGATCGGCGTGTGGACGAGTTCCTCCACGTAGATGCTCCGTGCCACGAAAGTCCCCCGACAGCGGTGCCGCGTGGATGCCTAGGTGCATATATGGCTTTTGTCGCAACCCCGAGCCGCGGGCAACCGGAGTGGCGACGAACCGCCCATCCGGACTCCGTCAGCGGCCTGGGTCAATAATATACCATTGAACCAAAAATTCCGGCAGGAATATGTACCTCCTGCCCGTTCCGCCTCCGATGATGCCGGACCTGGAGGAGATCCCACGTTTGCGGAAAGCCCTCGGCCTCACGCAGACGTCGCTCGCCCGCCTCTCGAACGTGAGCCAGTCGACGATCGTGAAGATCGAGAAGAAGCAGATGAATCCGTCGTACGATGTCGTGCGACGCGTCTACGGTTCCCTCCAGACCGAACTGAAACGGCAGGAGAAGCGAGCCCTTGTGGACCAGATCCAGACGCGAAAGGTCCAGTACGTGGAAGCGAGGCTGCCGCTCGAGAGTGCGGTGGCCGAGATGCGGCACTGGAAGTTCTCGCAAATGCCCGTCATGCACAACGCCCATCCGGTCGGTTCGATCTCGGAAAAGGTGATCAACGATCTGATCTTATCGGGCAAAGACCCGAGAGACCTCGCCCGGATCCGTGTGGACGAGGTCATGGAGCCCGCGTTCCCGCAGGTCGACGCGAAAACCCCCGTCGAGCTCGCGGCGAACCTGCTCCGACACTACAATGCGGTCCTCGTGACGTCGAAAGGCGAGGTCACGGGAATCCTGACGAAATCGGACCTGATGAAGCTCCTGTAGTTCTGTCACTACGAGCCACGGGGTGGGCATCGACCTAGGCGGAGGCTTCCCGGCCTATTCCGGGTACGGCACGTCGATCTCGAGGAAGTCCTCGGCGACTCGCACGGTGGGGAAGACCTTCTCCGCGTCTTCAAGGATCGACTTCGGGTCCTCGTATCTCGGGCTCAGATGGGTCAGGACCAGCTGGCCGACTCGCGCCTCCTTCGCGATTTCCGCGGCTTGTCGAGAAGAGGAGTGGCCGTAGCGGTTCGCCTTCTCCTCGAGCGCCGCGTCCGAGGTCGCGTCGTGGATCAGGACATCCGCGCGCCGAGCCATCTCGACGAGCGCTTCGTGCGGCATCGTGTCGCCCGTGTACACGATCTTGCGTCCCCGCCGAGGCGGACCCAGGACATCCTCCGGCCGGATCGTACGGCCGCCGATCGTGACGGGTTCGCCCTCCTGCAGTCGGCTGTACAGCGGCCCGCTCGGGACGCCGAGCGCCTCGGCGCGATCGACGCTGAACCGCCCCGGCCGCGGCTTCTCCTCGAGGACGTAGCTCACGCACGGGACCGTGTGCACCGCCTCGAAGGCTCGGACGACGTACTCCCCGCAATCGATCGCCCCGCCCGGCGTGAGCTCCTTCGCGTGGACCGGGAAGCCGGGCGTGAAGTAGCCGAGCGACAAGAGGTCTCCCACGAGTCGCTCGATCCCGCGGGGCCCGTACACCTCGAGCGGCGTCTCCCGTCCGTTCATCGACATGCTCTGCACCATCCCGGGCAACCCGAGGAAATGGTCGCCGTGGAAATGGGACACGAAGACGCGGGAGACCTGCATGAAGCTCAGCTTGCTCTGCATGAACTGACGTTGCGTGCCTTCCCCGCAATCGAACAGGATGACCTCGGGACCCCGTTTGATCGCCACGGCGCTCACATTCCGCTTCGGCGTGGGCCACGAACCGGAGGTGCCGAGGAACACGATTTGCATGGACCCCTCCCGAACGCCCGCGGGGGTTTAACGCCTTTGGACCTCCGCGCCAAAACTATATCGCGGTAGCGGAATGCCGCGGCGGTCCGCGCATGATTTCCCTCGACGGACGCTCGTTGGACTTGGACGATGTCGCCGCCGTCGCCCGCCGGGGGGAGCGCGTCCGGCTCATGGCCGCGGCGGCCCGTCGCGTCGAGGCGAACCGACGGGCGCTGGAGAGATCGATCTCGGAGGGCGCGGTCGCGTACGGAATCACGACGGGATTCGGGGAACTCGCGAACGTCGCGATCCCGGAAGCCGACGTCCGGAAGCTGCAGCTGAATCTCCTTCGGAGTCACGCGGTCGGCCAAGGCGAACCGGTTCGGACGGATGAGGCGCGTGCCTCGATCTTGCTGCGCGCGAACACGCTGGCCCTCGGCCGTTCCGGCGTCCGAAAGGTCCTCGTGGCGCGCCTGCTTGATCTCCTGAATCGCCGCGTGCATCCCGTGATTCCGTCCCGCGGGTCCCTTGGAGCCAGTGGAGACTTGGCGCCGCTCGCCCATCTCGGGCTCGTCCTCGTCGGAGAAGGCCGAGCCGAATATCGAGGTCGCACCTTCGCCGGGAGGGAGGCGCTGCGACGGGCCGGGGTCGCGCCGCTGGTCCTCGAGTCGAAGGAGGGTCTGGCGATCATCAACGGGACCTCGGTCATGGCCGGCGTCGGGGCGCTCGCGGTGCACGACGGCTTGCGGTTGCTCAAGGACGCGCAGGTCGCCGCGTCGATCGCGTTCGAGGCGCTCCGCGGCTCTCCGAAGCCGTACGACGACCGACTCGTCGTCTTGAAACCGCAGGCCGGCGTCCGGGACGTCGCTGCGAACATGCGACGCCTCCTTCGGCGCAGCGAGATCATCCCGTCGCATCGAGGGCCGCACAAGGTCCAGGATCCGTATACGCTCCGGTGCATCCCACAGGTCCTCGGAGCGTGCCGCGCTGCGTTGGACACCGCGGCCACCGTGGTCCGAATCGAGATGAACTCGGCCACGGACAATCCACTCATCCTCCCGGACGGCCGGAGCGTGAGCGGCGGGAACTTTCATGGGCAGGCGGTCGCCATGGCCCTGGACCACGTGGCGCTCGCCATGGCCGTCCTCGCGGGGTTCACGGAGCGCCGGATCGCGCGGCTCGTCGACTCGCGCCTGAGTGAGCTCCCGCCGTTCCTCACGGAGAAGTCGGGCCTGAACTCCGGGATGATGATCCTCCAGTACGTCGCCGCGGGCTATGCGAGCGACAACAAGGTCCTCGCCCACCCCGCGTCCGCGGACTCGATCCCGACGTCGGCGAACCAGGAGGACTTCGTGCCGATGGGCATGTCGGCCGCGTGCAAGGCCCGCGAGGCGATCGAGAACGCGGCACATGTCGTCGCGATGGAGTACCTCGCGGCGGCCCAGGGACTCGAGTTTCTCCAGCCGCTGAGGCCGGGCGTCGGTCCGCGGGCAGCCTACGCGCGGATTCGCGGATCGATTCCCCGCCTCGTCGACGACCGGTCGCTCGCGGGGGACGTCGACCGGATCCTTGGATGGATGAAGGACGGGGCCCTCGTGGCCGCCGCCGAAGCCGCTTCGGGCGGACTCGCCTAGTCCCTCGCCCCTTGGAGGGAGCGGAAACAGGCGGGACAGCGACCGACCCGAGTGGCACAGAGTTCGTGGAAGTCGCGACCGCAGCCGCAGCGGGTGACCTTGAAGCCTCTCTTGATGAGGCCCTTGCAGATCGGGCAACGGCTCTCGAGGTCCGCGACGATGCGTTTCGCCTTCTCCTGCACGAGCTCGGAGACGTCGACCTGGGCGATCATCTCCTGCGTGTACTCTTTGCCGTCGAAGGCGCGGTGGGAGATGACCTGGATCGCGAGGGGCACGGACCCGGAGGCGGTCATCTTGAGCCGCAGCTTGACGGCTTCCGAGCCGTTGGCCGGCACGGCGGCGACATCCGTCAGACCCTCGGTCTCTGCGTCGCCGACAATCCGAACCCGGACATCCTTCGCGAGTCCCTTCCCGATGTTCTCGATGGTCAGGGTCGCATCGGCCCACTCATTCACGCGCGTCGGACCGACATCGATGTACGCCCTCATGCTCGGCGCGAACGCCTCGTTCGCCTCCCAGGCGGTCCGATAGGCTTCCTCCGCCGCCTTGATCGCCTCGGGGAAATCGGACTTCCGGAGTTGCATCGCCTGCCCGAGCTTCCCCTCGGCGGCTTTCATGTCGATCCCGAATTTGCGTCCGTTTCGAATCGTGGTTTCCACCTTGAACGTGAGATCGATGAATCGCTTCTCGACGACCTTCGCGGATTCGACGCGCTCTAACGCGCCCTCAACGACGGAGACCGCCTTCTCGAATTCCCCCTGTTGCATCTGCTCGTTCGCCTGTCGCAAGAGGGCCTCGGCATCCCGAGCATCGGAGCCGAGCTTCTTCGCGTGGGCGACGTTCGCCGCGGCCTCCTGAATCGCGCGGTTCAGCTTGGCGCCCAACGCCTTCTCGGCCGAATCCCGCCCGTCGCGGATGCTCGCCCACGCTTCCGGGAAGTTCTCGGCTTCGACCTGAGCCCGTGCCTCGGAGAACCGGTTCAGCAAGGGGGTCGGGTCGACGTCCATCTTCCGACAGGTCGCAACGAGCGTCTCTCCCTTCGCGAGTTCCTCTTGGAGGCGGGACCGGAGGACTCCGAGACCCCAATCAAGACTGCCCGCGAAAGCCGATCGCGCGCGTCCGACCTCGCCGGCTTCAAGGGCTGTCTCCCCTTCTTGGAAGAATTTCTCGAACTTGGCTGCGTCCGCGCGGACCTCGTACGCCGTCTGGAGGAGTTTCTGCGCACGGTCTCGGACCTCCTGCGTCTCTTCGAGCAGAATCCGGAGATCCGCGATCGCATCCGATGCGCGGACCGCCGTGTCGAGCGCCCGCACAAAGTCGGCTTCGTCAAACATCTTGCGGGCGTCCGAAACGAGCCGGGTTACTTCCGTCGACCCGTTCCCCATTGATCGGAGCTTGCGCTCGACGGTCTCGACGGCCTGCCGGGCCATCGCCTGCTGGAGACCGACCCGCTCCGCCTCGGCCTCGCTCTGCTGCGCGGTCGCGATTGCTTGGCGGTACTTCTTGGCTCGGAAGAAATCGCGGGCCCGTTCAAAGAGCCGCTCCGCGGAGCGCGTGTCGGTCCCTTCGATCCGCGCCCGCATGAGGTTCTCCTCGAACCCTCGCATCATCGAGGAGATCTCCCGGTCCCGTTCCTTCGTCGCCTCGGCTTCCGCCTGGGCCGCGTCGTCGAGGGCCTCGTCGAACTGACCCATCTTGTATGCCCGGTCCGCCTTCTCGAGCCATCCGGTGGTCGTTGGCATTGACAGGTTCATCGCATCCGCATCGGCGACGATTTCCTTCAAGCGACGGAGGGCCGTCGTGGCCTCGTCTCCCTGTCGTTTCAGGAGATCCAGCTGCTCCCTCAGTTTGATTGTGAGGTCAGCGGCTCGGTCGAGTTCCCCCGCGGCGAGATGTTGACGCGCGCGGATAATCGCGTCGCTCGACTGGGCGAGGTTTACACCATCGACCGAACCGAGGATCCGCTCCGCCGAAGCGAGGGACGACGTGAGCTTTTCTTGGATGAGGGCGGTGAACTCGTCTTCCGTCCGTTGTGCGAGGGCGAGCGCCTTCTCGTAGTCCTTTCCTTTCATCGCCTCTTTGGCGTCGCCGAAGACCTCGCGGAGATGCGGGGCATCGATCCCAACTTTCGCCGCCAATTCGAGCCTTCCCCGGGAGGAAAGGATCTTCTGAGCCGAGGAATAGAGGACCGTGAGCTTGTCTGTCTCCGCCCGGGCCACGGAGGCGAGCTGGAGGGCCCGCTCGTAGTCAAGCCGCTCGAACGCCTTCTTCGCGTCGACGAGCATCTCGACGACCTTCGACACATCGACGTTGCGCTTCTTCGCCTCCGCGACGAACGCCGCGGCGCTCGCAATCGCGTTGAAGGCCTGTCGGTGCAGCGCCGTCGCCTTGCTCGCCCGGTCGTTCCCCTCGTTCAGGAGGCGAAGGCCCTCGTGATAGTTCTGTACCCCGAACGCGAGCCGAGCCCGCCGGACGAGGTCCGACATCTCATCCACGTCGATCCTGAGTCCCTGAGCCGTGGCGATGCGGCCCCGCACAAGTCCGCTGAGTTCCTCGACACATCCCGCGAGCGCCCCTGTCGCCTTCTCCCGGGCCGTGATGATTTCCCCTGCACGGCCTCCCGCGAGGAATCCGTTCAGCTGGCGGTGGACGATTTCGAGCGAAGCGACGTTCGCCCCGAGGTCTACCCCCATCCGAACGGCGACCGCAAGGTCCCCGACGATTTCTTCCGCATTGGTCCGGATGCGTCCCTCGATGAATTTCTCGCCTTCGCCGATTGCCTTGAACGCGCCTTCGAAGTCCCGCGAGCCGCTCGACGCATCGGCGCGGTTCACGAGGGCCTTCAGGCTCGAGCCGTCGTCCCCGAGGTGAGGGATCGAACTCCGGAGGATTGCGAGCCGTGCGGTCGCGTGATCGGCAAGGAGTCTCTCGGTCTCCGTCTCGACGTCGGCCGCGAGACGAAGGGCCTTCCGGTGCTCGTTGGCCTTCGTGGCGACGATCGCGTCTTGGAGGAGCTTCGACGGGCCCGACACGTCCACCCCGTTCTGCTCCGCAAGGGTGAGGACGAACTCCCCGCGTTCCAGGGACTGCATGACCCGCTCTCGCTCGGTCTTCCGTAGCTCGTCCATCGCGCCGTCCACGGCCTGCTCGACGTCGACGAGATTTCGATCCTGGTATGCCTGCCGGGCCGTCTCCGCGAGCTTCCGGGCGCGCGTGGTCTGAACGCCAAACGCCTCGGCTTCGGCGAACGAACGGTGGACCTCTTTGAGTCGGCCCTCGACTTTTCGATAGCTTTCGAGGATCTGGTCGACCCCTGTGTCCGCACGTTTCGCCGAGTCAATCGCTTCTCGAAAGGCGCCTCGTTTGACCGCCTCCCGGGCGTTGTTCAGGTCCTCCATCGGACCCTTGAGGTCGATGTCCATGTTCGCCGCGGCCATGAACTTCTCGCGGGACGCGCCGATCACCGCGACGACCCGGCGGAACTGGGCCTGTTGAATCGCCTGGAATCCCTGTTTCGCAAGGGCCGCGCCATCGCGGTAGTTCCCTTTCTTAATCTCGGCCTCCGCCCGGTCGAAGGACTCCTGGGCGGCCGATGGATCCGCGCCCATGGCGCGGGCTTCTTGGGTGAATTTCGAGAAGTCGCCGGCTTTGCCATCCAGCGACCGCTGAAGGGCCTTCTCCGATTCTGCACGGCTTTGGCGAACCGCGTTTTTCGCCTTCTCGAATTCGAGGTTTCCGATGTCGCCGCGGGCCCGTTCGATCAGGGCCAAGGCTTTCGTCGTGTCGGCGCCGAGCTCCGCCGCGGTCCGAACGAGGTCCTCCGCGTCCCGGATCTCCCGGTTCACCGCGGAGGTCATGTCGTCCTTGATCGACTCGAACCCTTCATTGGTGAAATCGAGTGCACTCTGGAAGTCGTTGTTCTCCATGGCGGTCCGAGCCCGGGAGAGCAGGTCTTCAATCGGCCCGACTTCCCGACTGAGATTCTTTGCGGAGAGGATGAGCGACTGTACCTTTGAGAACGAGGACGACAGGTGCTCTTGGAGGGCCTTTTCGCTCCGTTTCCACGCTTTCTTCGCCAGATCGATCGCGGTTCCGAGGTCCTCGGACGCGAGTGCGCCCTCCGCTTTGGCGAGCGCCGTCTCCATTTCCGCGACATCTGCCCCCACGCTCTTGGCCAGTCGTCCAAGCGCCGCGCTCGAATCGACGATCGCACGGGCTCGATCCCGATAGATTCGCTTCCCGCGCTCGAGCGCTTCGCCGGCCTTGTCAACGGCCACCTTGTAATCCTTTGCCGCGAGGGCGCCGTTCGCTTCCGCGAGGGGCTTCTCCGCGTCGACGACAGTCGCGTCCATCCGACGCGCTTGGTCGATGATGTCTTGAGCCGCCTTGATGCCTTCCTCGGCTGCCTGGCGTGTCCGAGCGGTCTCCTTGACCCTCTCCTCAAGCTGCCTGCGCAGCTGACTGTCCCGCAAGTATCCGCTCAAGTTTCGTGGGCTCCGCTGCCTCGGAGAAGGCTTCGAGCTCGTGCTCCGAGGAATCGCAGCGAATCGACGGGAACCGAGCTTATAAACGGCTTAGCCCGTGGTTATCAGAGATGATTCGCGTCTCCTGAAACGGGGCCCACCGGACAACCGCTGGGCAACTCCGTTGAGCGGACCAGGTCACTCGGTCGCCGCGGGCGTCGGCGGGGCGGGAAGGCCCGGGACCACCGTTTCGACGGGACTCGGCAGGGACGCTTCGCGAGCCTCATCGGACGACGTCGGGTCCGAGTGCTCCTTGTAGGGCACGCCCGCCTTCTGCGCCATGAGCTTCCGGATCCCTTCCCGGTCCGTCGACTTGAGCCCGAAGAACTCCGCGAAGTATCGGGTGGTCGCGAGGGAGAGCGATCGTCCCGACGGCTTGCGCGAGATGAGCCCGAGCTCCTCGAGGGCTTTCGTGTGCTCGTAGACCTTCGCCCCGATCATGTCGAAGAGGTCGCTCTGGAGGATCGGCTGGTGGTATGCGATGAGCGCGGCCGTCTTCAACACGTCCCGGTCGATTTCCGGCGGCGCGAACGAACGGGCACGTTCCGCGTACTCGGACCGAATCTGCATCGTCCACTTCGTGCCGATCTGAGTGACTTCGATCGCACTGTCCCGCTGCGTGTATTCTCGGGCGATGGCTCGGAGGTGGTCCCGAATCCTCTCGGGATCCACTCGCGTGGTCCGGGCGAGTTCGTCCACGGTCAGGGGCCGGCCCGCGCTGTACAAGGCGGCCTCCACGATGGCGCGCTCGTTCATTCGCTCGCCTCCCCAGAGGCCTCGGGCCTCGGTCCGAGCGCCGGGATCGCCAAGAGCTCCTCCAACGGCAGGTCCGTCTTCATCGACAACCGCTTCACGAGGTCTTCTCCATGGACCTTTTGATGGAAATTCGGCGCGAACTTCCGAATCGCCTGTTCCCGGAGGGCGTTCAGTTGGAGCTGGATTTCCGCCTCCCGACGGGCTTCGTCGAATGCATCCATCAGTTCCATGAGGGTCACGGCGCGTCGGCCCTCCCGGCGAATCGCCTCGGTCAGGGGCGTCGCGGTGCCCGCGAGGACCACCTGGTTGTAGTCCAAGTCCGCCGGATCCCGGAACATGTCGAGGTCCCAGCCATCGACCTCGGGCTCCGGCTGCGGCGGCATCGCGTCGAGGAGGACCTTGTCGCTTTGCATCTTCAGGATCGACCAGGCGAGGAAGACGAGCTTCCCCGCCGTGACGAAGTTCACCGCGCCGTCCTTCTTCACCTTGTCCATGAAGAGCTTCGTGAACTGGACGAGGTTGATTTCCCACGGGTCCAGGTGCCGCTCGAGGACGAGCTCGAACGCCGCGACGATCGATTTCTCAAAGGGATCCCGGACCGCGACGTGCATCCCCTGGTCGATCTCGTTCAGCATCCC
>VBME01000169.1 GCA_005878995.1 Methanobacteriota archaeon
CGATTCGTTTGCTGACCGTGTCGATCAGGGGCTCGATCTCCTTCGGGTGGGCGAACCGTTCGGCCGCGTCGTAGAGCGCCAACGGGTACGCGGTCAACAGGTCGATGTTGTGCGCCTCCTTGTCGATTTCGTTTGGATCGATGCGTGTCGTGAGGACGAGGGGCGCGTCCATCAGCCCGCCCCGTTTGTCCGGCAGGAACGCGCGGGAGAAGTTGATGAGGGAGTCGAGGAGCAGGATCACGGAGTCTTCGTCTCCGTCGCAGTTCCGCCGGCGGGCGGCAATCAGGTAGGGATGTGCGAAGCACGCGTTCGCGTCCGTAAATCCGACGATCCGCGCGAGGACCCCGCAGCTCGTGTGAGGCGCGAGCGTGAGGACGAGGTGGCCGAGGAGGTCCTCCGGGGCCTTCGCGTCGTAGAAGCGCTCGAGGCCATAGAGGCGCTCCAGCAGGTCGTCCAAAAACGCCGCGACCCGGACCAGGTACTCGCCGCCGGACCTCGCGACGAGGATGTCTTGGGGACGGAGTTCGAGGATTTGGTCGGCCCGTTCCAAGGGCTGTCCGGTGCGGTCCTTCGTGTAGCCGAGCCGACGCGCTGCCTCGACGGAGATGCCCGCCTCCTTTGGCGTGAAGTGCGTCAGAGGGAGGTTCGTCATGTCGAACCGGGTGGTGCCGTCCTTGAAGACGTAGATGTCGTGCTTTGCCCGCAAGATGCCTTTCTCGAGCGGCTCCGGCGTCTTCGTCTTCGAGATCATCCCTTGGACCGCCTTGATGTCCGGCGGCTTTGGCTCGCCGACTCGATCGAGCGCCGTGCGCAGGACCTCCGCGAGGGGAATGTGTTGGCGCGCCGGACCGTTCCGAGAAAGTGTGTGACCGCCGCACGAGCATTTCGGGAGGAACCAGCGTTTCCCGCACGAACTGCAAATGCGCAGGCCGACTTCCGCTTCGATCGTCTCCTTTGCGGCCGCCTGTACGAGGAGCCGCTGCGGGCCGCCCTCGTGGCCGATCGGGAACAGGGAATGCGGGGCAGGTTGCATCTTGCGGGGTGCGGATTTCTCGGGTCGCGCCATCGGAGCCCGGATCCGGGTCGGGCCCCGTGCCTTCACGGGGAATCCAGCCAGCTGAGAGACGAACACGAGGGGATCCGTCGCCACGGGTGCGGGTCTCATCGTCAGCGAAGGTCCTTCGGATTCGATTCCGAGGGTCGCGAGGAGAATCTCCGTGTGCCGTTCCACCACGATTTCCTGACCTGCCACGCGGTACGGCACGCCGAGGTGCACGAGTAGCTCTCGCGGTTCCTCGTCACCGGGGAGGATGAGCCGGCCGTCGGCGATGCGGCCGTGGGCCGCCGTCAGGTCGCGGAGCCGCTTGAGTTCTTCGACGGTCAGGTCGTGGAAGAACAGATTGTACCGTGGATGAAGAGGCAGCCCGAACTCCCGGGACCAAGCGATTGCCTGCGGGGCGTCGACCGTCTCCCAGCTCTCGGGCAACCGCGCGAGTTTCTCGCGCAGCAGGGCGCCGTACCACTCGAGGCTGAACGCCCCGGGCATCAGGACATGGTTGTTCTCCAAGAACTCTCCGAACGGGACCAGGATTTCGCCGAGATCCGCGATGACGCGGACGTGGCCCGCGACCCGCCGTGCGGTCGCGGCGTCCGAGATCTCGACAAAGTCACCCGTGTCGAGGACGACGAGCGGTCCTTCGATTCGGTCGCACGGGGTCACCGCGCCCGCCTTCCCGGGCCGCTCGGTCTTGATCTGGGTGCCTACCGCGATGAAGTCGTCGAGGATGTGCATCGTCGCGGGATGCAGGGCAACCGCCGCGAGCCCCGTCGCCCGTGTCCGTCCGTACCGGAGCCGGAGGCCGCCGGGCCGGCTTGGATGGCAGAGGACCGGCCGCCCCGCGACGATGTTCTGGATGAACACCTCGCTCGGCTCCACGCCGGCTTCGTCCTTCGTCTCCTCGGGGCGCACCGCTTTCTCCTGGAGATACGCGTCGATGAACTCCCACCCGTCGATCCCCAGTTTCTTCACGTGTTTCTGGATCTTCGGCGCCTTCAGGCACATGCCGTCCGCGATCACAAGGCAGGCGCCTCCGCGGATCCGGTTCGTCTCGACGCGAGGCAGGTCCCGGAAGCCGCTGATCTCCGCCTCCTCGGTGCCCTCGCCGTTGATCGCGACCGGGCAGTTCGAGACGATGAGCGAGATTTCCTCGCTGGACGGGGCGTACTGGAGATGCTGGATTTGGCGGTAGAGCGGGATCTCCTCCTTGAATCGCTCGACTTCCTCCCGAGCGGGCTGATACGAGCCGATCCCGAGTTCCCGGCGCACGATGTCGGCAATCAGGACGCTCAGGGCCTGACCCGTCCCTCCGGCGGACCGAATCGGGCCCGCGTACGACAGGTCGACGTACGTCGTGCCGTCCCGGTTCCGTTTGATCTTCACGCCCGCGAGTCCCTCGAGCGGCGCGACGAGGATTCCTTCCGTCAGGATCGCGAGGCCCACCCGGACCGCCCGTTCGACCGCCTTCTCCTTGTTCGAGGCGGGCCGCAACGCCATCTCCTTCGCGACCAAGATTGCGAGCTCCTCCCGGTCGTGGGTCTTCGCGAGCTCGCGGATCCGGCGCGCGACGCCTTCGACCTCGTAGTGTTCCAGGAGGCGCTCGACGCGGGAGGCGAGGTCGTCCGTGAGGGGAATTTCCACGTCCAGTTCGGGATCGAACCCTCGGCGGCGTGCTGCGCGTGCGACCGCATAGGTCGCCTCGACCTGTTTCAGCAGGCCCGCGAAGTAGGCACGGACCTCTTCCGATGCGGCGGGTGAACCCATTCCATCCCTTCAAGAAGGAAGCGGCCGGCCCCATCCGGCGAGGCTCGTATATGTCTTTCCGTGCGCCCGCATGCGGACGCGCGAAATTCCACGCGTGAAGCTTTATCGCCCTCGGATGACCTCATGGGCAACGCGATGCTCCAGGTGAAAGATCCGGCGGCGTTCCAGAAGACGGTCGTCGAGTCGGACGAGCCGACCGTCGTCATGTTTTGGGCCACGTGGTGCCCGTTCTGCAGGCGGTTCAAACAGGAGTTCGAGCGGCTCGCCGCCTCGCACCCGTGGCGCTTCGCCGCCGTGTACCTCGACGACGAGGACAACCCGCTCTGGGACGACTACGCGGTCGATGTCGTCCCGACGCTCGCCTTGTTTCACGACGGCAAGGTCGTGGATCGCCTGAACGGCGTCCTAGGCTACGGGATCAGCCGGAAGATGGTCGACGATTTCGTCCGACGGCTCCAGCCGGTCCTCGCCTGACCCCATTCGGTTTCGTGCCTGATTTTCAGGGCGCACGTATTTAGTGCCCCTGCCCGGATGAAATCGTGTGCGCAAGATTCGGAGCGGGATCTACGGCCTCAACCCGCTTTTGGATGGCGGCGTGAATGAGAACAGCACGACCGTTGTGATCGGCCGGTCCGGCGCGGGCAAGACGACCCTCGCAACCCAGTTCATCCGCCGGGGGCTCCAGGACGGCCAGGAAGGCGTCTTCGTGTCCCTCGACGAGAACAAGGAGCAGATCATCCGCGAGGCGGTGGAGATGGGATGGTCCGACATCCTCGACTATCTGGCCGACGAGCTGCTCGTGTTCATCGACGCGTCGGGCCGAGAATTCTCGAACTTCATCCGGAAGGAGCTCCCCGCGTTCGTCGCGGACTGGAAAGGGAGCAATGCCCGCATCGTGGTCGACCCGCTCACACCCGTGCTCTGGTCCACGAAAGACCTGTACGAACAGCGGGACTTGATCGGCTACATGTTCAAGCAGACCCGAAAGGTCGGGACCGTCCTCTGTACCCTCGAGGAGCACGGCCCCGGGGATCTCGCGGGACCGGAGACCGTCATCCCGATGTACCTCGCGGACTGCGTCGTCCATCTGAAATACAACAGCGACCAGGCGAATCCCACGCGGCTCCTGAACATCGTGAAATGCCGCAACAGCCGACACAGCCCGACGTCCCACCCGTTTCAAATTCTCCGCGGCCTCGGGATTGTGATCGATGGGGTCGATAGCCGAAAGCCTACGACCGCGAAAGCACCGTCGCAACTCCGGCAGCTCCTCCTCACCCGTTCGATCCCAAAGAACGTGCGAGATGCGCTCGAGAAGTCGCTCGACGGCCTCACGGACGAGGACTTCCGCACGTTGAAGCCGGAACAGGTCCTTGAGTTGATCCTCCAGGAGTACCAGGGGGCGTGAGATGGCCCGCGGCATCGGGCGCGCCCTCCAACGGGCGGTGTCGCTCGAAGGCTTCGATGTCGATTTGGCAGCCGAGGGTCGGACCCTCGCGAACGCGCGACGCCGTCAAGTGTTCCGATACCTCTGCCTCCGGCCCTGCGCCCGGATCGGGGACATGGGGCGACAACTCCGCATGTCGCAGGCGACGGTGCGGTGGCATGTCTGGAATCTCTTGGAGCACCGGTACGTCGATGCCGACCGGACGCGCATGTTCCCGGCCGGTCTCATCGACCCGGAGGACGCGGCGCTCTTCGCCACCCTCGCGGCCCCGGGACGCGCCGCCGTTCTCGCGGCGACATTCGAGGCCCCGGGAATCTCGTTTCAGGATCTTGCGGCTCGAGTCGGGCTGACACGGCAGTCGATTAGCAAGATCGCGTCCGAGCTCACCGAGTTCGGACTCGTGAAGCTCCTCGAAGACGGTCGGCACCGGCGCGTCCGTCCGACGGACGTGCTCGCCCAAAAGCGCGAGGCGAACCGCGTTCGGGCGGATGCGTTCGGGGAGGCGTTGGTCCGTCGGCTCGCGGCGGAAGGTCTTTCGCCGGAACTGCTTCGCCGGGACGAGACCACCCTCCTTGTTCGATTCGGGATGGGCACCCAGCGGGTCCTCCTCGATCTCTCTTTGGATCCGTACGGGACCGTGTGGCAGCGCGCCGAGTGAGCGCCACATGTTAACGGACTGGATAGACATCGTGATAGAAGCGTTATAAGTCGCTTTAAGCCGGAGACGAACCCGCTCTCCACGATGGACCAGAGCTATCTTGAGTGGCTGCTCGGCCTCCCCGGTTTCACCGAGGAGAAGGCGCGCAAGGTCGCGGAGCGGTTCCCGACCTACGAACGGCTGGAGGCCGCCACCCGCGAGGAACTCGCGTCTCTCGTTGTCCTGGGGTCGGCGGACGTCGACGCCTTGCTTGGAGTTCTGCACGGCACGACCCCGCCCAAGGCCTCGGACGAACTCTTCCTGTGCCCGGAATGCGGCTCGTTCGTAGGGACCGGCGCGACAGCATGCCCGTCCTGCGGCGTTGAGTTCGCCGGATCCGCTGAGGCCGACCTCTCCGAGGAGCTCGAGGAATTCTTGGACGAGGACGGCCCGCCGGCCCGGCTCTGCCTCACGTGTGGCGCCGCGATGGGGAAGGGGGCGACGAAGTGCGGGATGTGTGGCCGCCAATACGCGCCGAGCGAGCTTGCGCTGCTCCCGGGTTTCGCGGGGAGTCTCGAGGAGGGCGCACCCTTCTGCGCCCACTGCGGGGCGTACCTCTTCTCGGATGAGGCGGATTGCGCGATCTGCGGCACGGCCGTGTCTCCGACCGTCCCGCAACCCGCGGGCGTCGGCGGGAAAGGGGTCGTGAAAGACTTCCTGAGCCGCTGGCAGCGGATGGCCGAGGCAGGCGTCCCGGTTTCGGAGACGGACCGGCTCCAAGAGGAACTCGAACATTTCGACCGGCTCCTCGAGACCGATGCGTCGCTCGAGCGGGCGTGGTCGAGCCGGGCCAAGATCCTGGAGAAACTGGGCCGACGGGACGAAGCTCTCGAGTCCCTCTCCAAGGCCGCGGACCTGAACCCAGCGAGGGAGGATCAGTATCGGGTTGAGGTCCAAAACATCCTCCATGCAACGGCGGATTCGCCCGTCCTGCCGCCCCGGTGGCGCCAACCCGCCGCGACGGCGGCGCCGGCAACGGTCGACACCCGCCTCGTCGAAGCCCTCGACCACTACGAATCCCTGCTCCGCGCGGACCCGTCCCTCGTCGTTGCGTGGCGTACGAAGGGGGAGATCTTGGATCGCCTCGGGCGCTCCGGGGAGGCCCGTGAGTGTTTCGAACGTGCCGCTTCACTCGAGCGCGCGGAGGGCCGCTCTCTTCAGGCCGCAGTCTCCGGCTTGCGCTCGAGCGGCTTGACCACCTCCGGTCCCGCAGGCACCGGTCGCGTGAACGGCCGGGTCAACGGGCAGGTGAACGGGACCCGGGGCGGGCGGACGAACGGCCGGACGAATGGGCGAACCAACGGCCGGACGAACGGACGAGTGAACGGACTCCGCGAGGGCCGGGTGAACGGCCTGACGACCGGTGCCGTGAACGGCCTGACGTTTGGGAAAGGGGCGACGAACGGCCTCGTCAACGGGAACGGCTTCACGAACGGAGCTCGCGGGCGTCCCGGGCTTCGAATTCCGATCCAGCCCCACTGGTCCCGCTCTCTCATCGGGATCGCGGCGGTCGTCGCGCTCCTTCTGATCGTCCCGATCCTCGCGAGCATGCTGTCCCCCTCGCCGACCGGTCCATCCCCGTTCGTCCAGATCGACGGGGACTTCAGCGACTGGGCGAAGTTCCCCGCATACGCGGACGCCGTGACGGACCAGGTCCAGAATCCGGATGTGAACCTCGTTTCGATCAAGGTGGCTTCGCAGGGGCAGGACCTCTTCGCGTACGCGCGGGTGCAGGGACTCCTGTTCCAAGGAGCCCGCACGAACGAGACCGACAGCATCTTCGTGTTCCTCGATGAGGACAACAACCGCCTGACCGGCTACCCGGTCGGCGATCTCGGAGCGGATGCGCTGGTCGAGATCACCGGATGGCGAGATTACCGTGGACTGCAAGACCACGTGACCAGTTACCTCTTCGACGAATCGACGACGCCCCGCTCGAACGACTGGAACCGGTTCATTCCCGGCGGTTCGGCGGATGCAGCGTTCAACGGGCAGCAGATCGAACTCCGGACGACCGTGAAGCAGCCCGCGGCGACCCGAGTCCTCGTGTACGCGGCCGACAACTTCGGCGATCAGGACCCCGCAGACGGGTCTGTGCAACCGACGATCCCGACCGTGGTCATCGGCCAGCAGACCGTCGCACCGGACATCGTTGTGGGCCCGAACGCGACCGTGCTTCGGATCACCCTGAGCCCGATGGGCGGCGTGCCCCAC
>VBME01000170.1 GCA_005878995.1 Methanobacteriota archaeon
GGGACGGAAGGCCAGGGACCTACATCTCGCTCGAGCAGGGCCGCGACAACTTGACGCGCCACCTCGAACAGATGAGCTTGAGCCCGCGGGATGTCGAGAACAAGGTCAGCATCGTCGATCTCGGGATGATTCGTCGCAACTTGGACGGGATCACGGACCGCACCTGGCTCGAGATCTTCAAGATGTACGCGACAAACCTAAAACGCACGTTGAATTACGAAATCCTCGTCGTCGACTCCCTGCCCGTCCTCGAGGTCATGGCCCGGTTCGAGAATCCTCGTGAGGAACTGTTCCTGCTATTCGAGTGGATCCGGGATCTCAAGGCCACGACCTTCCTCATCAGCGAGATGAAACCCGGGAGCGAGGACTTTGGGAAGAATGGCGAGGAGTACCTGTGCGACGGGATTATCCACACGAAGATGGAGCGCGTGGACGACGCGAACATCCAACGGCGGATTCGATGTGTGAAGTTACGCGGGACGGATCACTCCCCGAACTACTACACGCTCATCTTCCAGAACGGGGTCCTCCAAGTGACGCGAATCATCGCGGAATAGCGCGGGTCCTTACGCTATCCCGACTCCGCTCTTTGGGCCAAAAGCCTAATGTGCGTGGCGCCGCATCCTGCGGTTCCGAGGCGAAGGTTTCCGCCTCCGCTTCTCGAAGGAGGCACCGCCACACGGCCTTTCTCATCTTCCGTGTCTTGGCGACTTTCGTTCTGGCACTCCTCGTCATCGTGCAGATGCCGTCGACCGGACCGGAGCCCTCGGCGGTCGGCGGAACGCCCGGCGGCCTCCTAGTGACGTTCCGGACGGACGCGGCTCCCCCCGAGATCATCGCGACCGGCGCTCAAATCCTCGAGTCGTACGGATCGTTCGCGGTCGCGCGCGGTGGCGCCGGAATCCTATCCGCCCTCCGAGCTGCCGGCCATTACGCCGAGCCGCTCCAAAGCCCATCCGACTTGGAACTCGCGGGCGGTCCCGTCGACGTGGCAATGCTGGCGTCCCGGCCGCCCGCCCCCTGGTCCGTCGACGACCGAGGGATGGCCGTCGGCATCGTCCACTTCCGGGTCCCCATCAAGGCGGAGTGGAAAACCGATCTCGAGTCCCGCGGGATGGACGTGCTGCGATATCTCCCGCAAGATGCTTTCATCGTCCGAGGTCGACCCGCCGACCTTGACGGCGCGTCCTCCATGCCCTCCGTGAACTGGGTGGGGCCATACGAGGCTGGATGGAAGGTTCGACCGGGCACGGCAACGCAGGGCCTCGTTGACGCCCGCATCATCGTGTTCCCCGGAGCATATCCGGAAACCGTCGAAGCTTGGCTCGGGCACGCCGGAATCCCGGCGCTGTCCGGGAGCAATCGTGGGCCCATGATCGTCGGCACGTTCGGGAGCGGAGACTTCCAATGGGTCCGAGCGAGGATCCCCGCCAACCTCGTCGCGTCCCTCGCGGACCAACCCTCCGTCGAGTTCATCGATCCGGTCGAAGCCGTCCATACGTGGAACGCCGAGACGGACTGGGTCATTCAGACGAACAGTTCGAACCTCTACCGCTACTGGACGAACGGCCTCGATGGAAACGGCCAAGTGATCGGAATGGCCGACACGGGCCTCGATTACGACGGCGCCTCGTTCCGCAACTCGACGACCACGATCACGATTGGGGACATCTACAACACAACGGACATGAACCGCCGCAAGGTCGTGCGGTACGTGGACATGGGCGTCCTCACCGGCCAGCTGACCTGGCCCGGCGGCGGCGGACCGTGGGATCCGTTCTCGATCAAGGATTGCGACCACGGCCATGGGACCGCGGTCGCTTCGACCCTCGCGGGCAACGATAACGGGATTGGCAACTCTCCGAACGACGGGGACGCGCTCCTCGCGAAGATTTACCTCCAAGACGTCGGAGGGTTTCAGGGCATCGCGATCTGCCCCTCCTTCGGGGGCGAGAACCTGATCTACCTTCCGGAGGACTACACAAACCTCTTCGGCCCGCCGGGGCTCGTGTACAACGATCCGATCGCACCAGTCCGGATCCACAGCGACAGCTGGGGCGCCGACACGAACGTGTACGACGTTTCGGCGCGGATGGTTGACGCGTTCGTGTGGTCCCATCCCGACATGACGATCCTGTTCGCCGCCGGAAACGCGGGGAGCAATGCCGCCACGGTCGGCACGCCGGCGACGGCGAAGGACGTCGTCGCCGTCGGCGGTGCCTACAACCCCGACACGGGCCTCGGGCTCGCTCAAAACGACCTCGCCCCTCAGAGCAGCCGCGGACCGACGACGGACGGCCGCATCAAGCCGACGATCGTGACGATTTTCGACGGCGACTCGGTGATGTCCGACGGGAATCCGATGAGCGGGGCCGGCGCCGCGGATATGCATTGGGCCGGGACGAGTTACGCAACGCCCGCGGCCGCCGCGGCCGCCGCGATCATCCGCCAGTACTTCACCGACGGATGGTATCCTTCTGGCGCGCCGGTCGCCGCGAACTCGATATCTCCGAGCGCCGCCCTCGTGCGCGCGATCCTCATTGCCTCCGGGCAACAGGTCACCGGCACCGGGACCGTCCGTCGCTCCTTGACGGATACGTGGCCGAACAACGAGCAAGGATTCGGGCGGGTCCTTCTGTCGAAGGTCCTCCCGATTGCCGCCGCAGGAGACACGTTCCGCACGCAAGTCGTTGACGGGACCGCGGGCCTCCTGACCGGAGACGATGCGACGTACACGTTCCACGTCGCGACCCCCGGACCCGTGAAGTTCGTCCTCACGTGGAACGACTACCCGGGAACCATCGGTGCCGCGAAAGCCCTCGTGAACGACTTGGACCTGCAGGTCACGGCCCCGAACGGGGCGGTGTATCGCGGCAACCATTTCGCGCCGTTTGCGCAAGGTCAGTCGCTGACGGGTGGCACATTCGACACGACGAACGTCGAGGAGGCCGTGATCCTGAAGACCGCGATCGCCGGCGACTGGTCCGTCCGCGTGATCGCATCGAACGTACCCGTCGGGCCGCAACCCTTCGCCCTCGTTGCGACCGGCAACATCGATGGCTCCTATGGCCGGGTCCTGCTCGACCGACCGGCATACTCGGAATCAGACACGGTCCGGCTTGCCGTCGAGGATTCGGACGCGACATCCGCCGTCGTTCACGTTGCATCGGGAATCGAGCCCGGCGGGGAGAACGTCACCCTCGGAGGGGGCATCCCGGGACAGGTTTGGCGTGGTTCGATCCGCACCGCATTTGGGACGCCGACACCGGATGGCGTGCTCCAAGTCCGGGATGGCGACACGATCACTGCGACGTATCAGGATGTCTCGCCGTCGCACCTGGCGACCGCGAAGGCCATAATCCTCGCAGGTGGCCCGACCATTCACGATGTGAACGTGACCGGAATCGGCGCGACGAGTGCGGTCGTGCGGTGGACGACGAACAAGCCCGCGACGACCGAAGTCCGGTACGGGACGAACCTCGCATCCCTTTCCACGGGCGCGAACGCGTCGGATCTGCGGACCGACCACGCGATCTCGCTCACGAACCTCTCGCCGGATACGGTGTACTACTTCGCGGTTACCTCGCGCGGCCGGCTCGCCAATGCGACGACCGATTCGAACGCGGGTCTGGGCTACCGATTTCAGACGGCGTCCCTCGGCGACGTCCTCCTCGTCGTGGGGGGCAGTTCGTTCCCGTCCGAGCGCGAAGCGTCGTACGCCGCCGCGCTCCATGGCGACGGTTGGACGTGGTCCGTCTGGCGCGTTGCGGAACTCGGGCTCCCGAACCTGAGCGTACTCCAGGGCCGCCGCGCGGTCATCTGGCAGGTCGGGCTGGAGCAGTACCCGCCGTTCAATGCGTCTGCAAGAGCGTTGATTCAGACCTACCTCGATCGAGGGGGTCGGTTGATTGTCTCGTCGCACGACACCGGCTGGGCGCTCGGCTACCCATCATCCCCCTTCGCGACTCCGGAGACGCAAGCATGGCTCCATGGGGTCCTGAAGGCGTCGTTCGTCTGCGACCCGTTGACGATCGGCCAGGTCATCGGCGTTTCCTCCGACCCGATCAGCGGTTCGTACACGGGCGGCGTCGTCTACACGCCGCACCGAGATGGCGGCGCGGACGACCAGCTCTCCCCGAATCCGGCGGGTGGGATTTCCGTCACGGACTGGACGGACGGCAAAGTCCAAAGCCCGTCGGGAGGGCCGTCGTGCGCCCAAAGCCAGCCGATCGGGCTCCGCTGGGTTTCCTCGTCGCCGAACGGGACCGCGGGCCAGGGCGTGTGGGGCGGGACGCCGTCGCGGCTCGCGTACTTCGCTTTCGAAATCACCGGAATCGACACGACGGCAACGAACCTGAACCCGACGAGTTCGACCCGGGCGGCGATCCTCGATTCGGCTCTTCGATGGCTTGTGGGAACGTCGACCACGGGGTTGGACCGCGACCATCCGGACGTTAACATCACGTCGCCGAGCGGCGGGATTTTCACGGGTGTGTCGATTCCGATCACGTGGACCGCTACCGCGTATGGGGCGGGCGTCGCAATCGCGAACTTCACGTTGGCCTCGAGTCGGGACGGCGGCTCCACATGGAACCCGATCGCAACCGTGCCGGGCTCCGCTCGGTCATCCACCTGGAACGTCAGCGGAGTCCCGAATGGCGAGCCATAT
Source organism: Methanobacteriota archaeon (assembly GCA_005878995.1). The sequence goes on from VBME01000170.1 coordinate 4,670, forward strand.
CTCGTCCGAATCACGACCCAGGACGATGGAACACCGGCGCTCTCCGGCTCCGACGTCACCGATGCGGCGTTCGCGATTGCACGTCCCGGAGGCGACTCGGAGGGCCCGGTCCTCTGGGCGGGAAGCGTTCGCGTCGACCCACAGCCTCCGGGGGCCGCCCTCCCGGCGACGTTCATCGGGACGGCGGACGATCGGGCGCGGGGTAGCTCCCCCCTCATCGCAGCGGAACTGTTCCTCCAGACCGCGCCTCCAACGCCGGGGGACACCGGAACGGGCCTCCCGATGGAACCGGCCGACGGAACGTTCGACGCGACCGTGGAGGGTGTCGTGTGGCAGGGGGCCCTCGCAGATCCTCCCGGCGTCGCTTGCGCATGGAGCCATGCGGAGGACGCCGCCGGGAACTGGGGACCCTACGCATCTATCTGCTTCCTCGTCATCTCGGCAGGTCCCGATACGGCCCCGCCTGCGATCGCAACCCCCAACGCGATCCGGCTAGCCAACGCAGCCCAGGACCTCGTCGTCGGATGGCCCGCGGCGTGGGACCAGGGCCGCTATGGAGGCACGACGGCATATCACATCCTCCGGGCGACGTCGCCCGGTGGCCCGTACCTCGACGTGAGTGGCGCAATCCCACAGAACGGGAGCGCACGGTACTCGTTCCTGGACCCGGGCCGCGCCGCCGACGCGTCCAACTACTTCTATCGAATCGAGAACGTGGACGCCGCGAACAACGTCGCGAACTCGACGACCCTCGCGGTCAAAGTCCGCATCCCCTTCCTCGCGGGGCTGAACCTCCTCGGGATGCCGGTGGCCCTGACGGACCCCGTCTTCGGCGATCTCATGGCCGGCGGGGCATGGGCGGATGCGTGGTCGTACGACGCATGCGCGACCGGCTTCGCGTGGTCTTCCGCGCTCCCGACGGATGGGACGACGTTCCGACTGCCCACGGGCCGCGGCTTTTGGCTCAACGGGACGGCATCCGACTTCGCGGTGGCCCTCGGCCTCCTAGCCAGGACCTCCGCGGTTCGCCTGTGTGCGGGCTGGAACCTGATCGCCCTCCCAGGGTTCGCCTCCGGCGTCACGGTCCAGACGCTGAAGGCCACGACGGGCGCGGACCAGGTCCTGGGCTTCGACTCCGCGGGGCCTTACCATGTCCGCGCCCTATCCGACGCGAGCGTCGTCCAGACCGGCCTGGGATACTGGGTCCACATCGCCGCGGCCGTCACCTGGACGGTCCCAGGCTGGTGACTCACCCGTCGTGGACCTCGAAGACGTCGGACTCCGGAATCTCGTAGTAGAAAACGGACTGCTCGATCTCTTTCTCCTTGGCCATCTCCCCGTCGATTTTCTCCCGCCACCCGGGCTTCAGTGCGACGCGAAGCCGCCGGCCTTCTTTCTCGAATGTGACGGCGGGCTCCGAGGCGGATTCGAGCGCGATGTTCCCCTTGCCCATCGTGCAGCCGCTCGAGAACTGGACGCCGTCGAGCACACATCGCATCGGCGGTTCCGGGCAGGCCTCCACGAGGGCCCGAAGTCCTTTGTAGTGCCCGAACCGGCGCTTCCCAATCGCACCCATCCGGAGCCCCAGCGTCACGTAGACGCCGAGGTGGCCATGGAAGCGCTGGAGGGCCGCGAGTTCCTCCGGGAGGTCCATCTTGCGACGGATGACCGCGCCGCCGCAAGAACTTTCGCGCTCCTCGAAGGACGCGTCACTTTCGGCCACCCCTCCCCCGATTCCTTTAGAGGAGAATCCGTGTATTGAAGAAAATGGCGAAGGACTTTGCGCTTCTCTCCGACGGAGCTCGGCGAGCCGACCGATCAGGTGAAGCGCGGTTTCGTTCCCGGGTGTCCCGAATGCGGTGCCGTGCTGTTGCACATCAACGGCTGCGTAGAGTGCCGCGATTGCGGTTATTCGCAGTGCGCCTGACCGACGACGACACGCGGGCGTTCCAGTGGAAACGATGCGAGCTAAACTCAGGCGTGCAACCCGCCCCAGTGGAAGGAGGACTCAAAACCATATGACCATTCCCGATGCTGCGCCGCCTCCGAGCCGGGGGAGAGATGTGCTCGTTGAGTTCCCACAGGATGAGTTGATCGCGAAGTGGGAGGAATTCTTCGAGGAGATGGGGTATCTCTCGAAGATCATCGCGGTGGCCGACCGCTATCCGGAGTCGCGCAGCCTGGAAGCCTCGTTCCTCGACCTGAACCGCTTCGACACGGACATGGCGATCTACCTGTTGCGACACCCGCTCAACGTGCTGAGTGCGGGGGAAGAAGCGATCCGTCGGTTGGTGCCGCCCGGAGAGGAGGCGCCCCAGATCCATCTCCGAATCAACGGACTCCCGCGGGACCGCCGGGTCCAGATTCGGGATCTGCGGGCCAAGCATCTCGGTCAATACATCTCCGTCGAAGGGCTCGTCCGCAAGAGCACGGAGGTGCGTCCGAAGGTCGTCGGCGCGCTGTTCCAGTGCCTCCGCTGTGGGACGATCATCAAGGAAGAGCAAGACGGCCAAACCTTTCGCGAACCGCTGGAGTGTTATGAGGAACAGGGCGGTTGCAAGCGATCCGCCAACGCGACGAAGTTCAAACTCCTGACGGAGACCTCGCTGTACCTGGACACCCAGAAGATCGAGGTCCAAGAGGCTCCGGAAGGATTGCGGGGCGGGGAGGAGCCGCAGCGCCTCACGGCCTATGTGGAAGACGACTTGACCGGCCGCATTACGCCGGGTCAGCGAGTGATCCTGAACGGAGTCCTTCGCAGTGTCCAGCGGGGACGACCGGGGCAGCGTTCGACCCTTTTCGATATCTTCGTGGACGTCAACTCGGTCGAGATGGAACGGGTCGAGTTCGAAGAAATCGAGGTCACGGAGGACGATGCTCGCCGAATCCGGGCGGTCGGATCGAGCCCTGACATTTTCCGGATGATTACCGCGTCGATCGCACCGTCTCTATACGGAATGCAGGTCGAAAAGGAGGCGCTCGCCCTCCAGCTGTTCAGCGGGGTTGCCAAGGTCATGCCCGACGGGCGGAGAATCCGGGGCGACATTCATCTGATCTTGGTCGGAGACCCGGGCACGGGCAAGAGCGAACTTCTCTCGTACATGAGTCGGCTGTCCCCGCGCGGAATCTACGCAACGGGGAAAGCTGCGAGTGCCGCGGGGTTGTGCGTCGCGGCGGACAGCTTGATCGCGACGGACCGAGGGATTCGGTCCATCGAGGAGATCACAGGGCCATACTTCCGTGGCGCGGAACGCGTGCGACCGATGGAGACTGCCGCTGCGGCGGGGTCCGTCGTCACATTCGACGAACGTCACCGGTCCATGATGCGCCCGCTCGAGGCAGTGTGGCGACTCAAACCGCCCGCCAACATGCTTCGTATTACCACGACGTCGGGTCTATCCCTTTGCGTCACACCCGCGACGAAAATCCTCGTGGACCACGCGATGGGGCAGTCTTGGGTCCAAGCGAAGTTCGTCCGCCAGGGGATGCGGGTCGCAACCGCGAGTCGTTTGGAGTTCCCAGAGGACGTAGCACCGCTGGTGCTGTCACTCCTCAAGCACCTCGCTACGCGAATCATAGTCGAGGTCGATCCGGTCCTGGTTGACTCGATCATCGCAGGCCTCAAGTCAAAACATGGGACCCTGCGGGAGGCGGCCGCCCGACTGCTGCTATCGGAAGATTCACTATATCATGCTTGGAGGAGCGGACGCCACGGCATCCCGCTCGCACCTCTCCTTGGCGCGGCGCGCGCCGCGGGACTCTCAGAAGAGACCGTGGCCGAATCCATCCGGAGTTACTCCCAGGCAGGCGGACACCGGATTGACTTGCCCGTCCGTCTGAATGAGAACTTGGCCTACTTTGCGGGACTCATCGCCGGCGACGGGAGCGTGGAGCGCGGGAAGTTGAACGGGTTCTCCATTCGCTTCAACAATTCCAACCCGATCTTGATTTCGGTCTACATGGACCTCGCGCGCCAACTGTTCGGTGCGAATTTGGATTTCACGCCTCAGACCACCCAGCGGGCCGCGACAGTCCGCTTCCACAGCCGGCTCGTCGCCGCGATCCTCTCCGAACTGGGTGTCCCTCCGTCCCCAAAGTCCCACCGTTTGGACCTTCCGGCAGTCCTGCTCAATGGACCTGTGGCGAATTTGGGCGCCTATCTTCGCGGTCTTTTCGACACGGATGGGACGATTCAAGCACGAGCCACGGGCAGCTCTTGCCTCTCCCTGACGACATCGAGTCAAGCTCTCGCGAATCGGGTGCAGACAGCCCTCCTTCGATTCGGAGTCCACGCGATCGTTCGGGTTCGGCGGGTGGCAGGGCGCCGCGCAACGCGCCTCGATGGTTCTTCCATCGTGACCCGCCACGACCAGTACGTTTTGGACGTTCGCGATTGGCAATCCCTCGCCCGATTCCGCGAGGCAATCGGATTCAGTCATCCGCGCAAGCGGGAAATCCTCGAGAACTTGGCGTCTCGTAGGCCACATTCAAACCTAGACCTCATCTCGGGCGCGGGTCCTCATCTCCGCGAGGTACGCCGACTCATGAACCTCAGCCCTGGGCGGGCGTACGGGAGGCACAAAGGTGGAGGCCTCGCGGTTGAACAGGGATCCGAAGCGGCCACACGCGAAACGCTCCTCCACCATATCAACGGACTCGAGTCTGCGTATCGAGCGGGAGCGTACAACGGAATCGGAACCCGACTGAGGGCCGATGTGCGGACGAAACTCCCCGAGCGGATTCGCTTCGCGGGCTACACCGGGGTCAGCTTGGCGAAAATGCTGGGTCTGCCCGAAGGCAGAGTGCACGATGCCATCTATCGCCGGAACCGCCCCCCGCCCCGCGTTCCGGTACGAATTCTCCAGCGAATTGCGGATTTGCTCGCGCCTCGCGACAAAGAAATCGCCGCGGAAATTGAAGCGGAAATCGCGCCGTTCCTGCGGCGCTTGGAAAAGATTCCAACCCGCCTGGAATTCCTGCGGCTCCTCGCCTCGGGCGACATCCGCTGGGAACTAGTCAAGGACATCCAAGTCCGGCCATCGTCTGCAGAGAGAACGGTCTTCGACCTCACCGTGAAGGATGCGCACGCGTTCGTGGCGAATGGGATTTTGGTCCACAATACCGCTGCCGCGGTGCGGGACGAATTTGGTGAAGGTCGTTGGACGCTCGAAGCGGGCGCCCTCGTCCTGGCCGATCTCGGACTTGCCTCCGAGCAAATCGACTTACCGCCGGCGTTGCTCAGCCGGTTCGACATCATCTTCTCCATCATCGACCGACCGCAAGCGGAACGAGATCGGGAACTCGCAGAGCACATCCTCAAAGGACATAAAGTCGGGGAAATCCGTCGGCGGCGAGACGCGGGTTTGGCCGTCGGAGAGCCCGTTGCGTTGGAGGAGCCGTTCACGCCCGAGTTTGACCCGGACTTCTTCCGAAAGTACGTGGCGTATGCGAAACGGATCTACCCCGTGATGACCGACGAAGCCATGCAAATCATCGAGAAAAAATATCTCGAAATTCGGAAGACCGGCGAAGCCGCGGGCTCCAGCGTCCCAATCACACCGCGCCAGCTTGAGGCGATCATCCGCCTTTCAGAAGCAAGCGCACGTCTCCGGCTGAGCGAAACGGTCGGCGCGGAGGATGCAGACCGAGCGGTGCGGATCGTCGAGTACTGGATGGGCATGGTCGCGGGCGAGGAAGGTCGCTTCGACATCGACATCATCCAGACGGGGATCAGCCAATCGCAACGCGAACAGATCATCTCGATCCGCGACATCATCAGCGAACTCGCCGGCCCCGAGGGCGTCGCGGATTACGAGGACATCGTGCGGCTCGCCCAGGAACGAGGCATCCCGCCTGCGAAGGTCGACGCGTGGCTCAAGCGGTGGGCCCAGGAAGGCGAGATTTACAGCCCCGCGAAAAACAAATATAAGCTCGTCGAACGCTTGTGAGCGCGACCCCGCCGATGCCCATCCGGATGAAGGTCTATCACCAGGGGAAAGAGACTCTCGTCGCCGCAGCAGACGCGGAGCTGATCGGCAAAACGTTCCGCGAAGGGAAGTTCAAGATCGAGGTGGGCAAGTTCTACGAGGGGGACGTCGTCTCCGAGGAGGTTTTCGCCTCCCGTCT
>VBME01000016.1 GCA_005878995.1 Methanobacteriota archaeon
CCGCAGCTACCTGATAGAGGAGGAACGTCCCGCGGAGGCTTTCCGCCTCTTCGCACAGTTCCTCGGTGGCGGGGGCAGCGGCCTGGTCATCACCCGCACGAATCCGAAGCGGGTGCGGCAGGGTCACGACCTCCCCGCCGAACGCGTTTTGTGGCTCACGGACCGAGAAGGCTCCGAGGAGGAGACGATCGCGCCGTCACTCGAGCGCATCGTATACGAGATCGAGGATTTCATGACGAAGCAGTCCCGCGGAGCCGTCCTCTTGGACGGGATTGAATACCTCGTCTCGAACAATTCGTTCGACGCCGTCCTCAAGTTCGTGCGGAGGCTCCTCGACGCGATTTCGGAGAGCCACTACGCGTTCATCATCTCGCTCGGACCGGCGACCTTGAAGGACCTGGAACTGAAGGTCCTCGAGCGGGACATGGATGTGAGGCGGGTCCCGTCGTCATGAGCCGGACTCACCCGAGCCGCTTGATCGCTTTGCGGAATTCTCGGATTTGCCGGAGCGCGTCGCCCCACGCCTCTTGCTTCACATTCGCGCTCGCGTCCTTCAGGATCCCGATCGGCTTGGCGAGATCGTTCCCCTGTACCTTCAGATCGAGCAGTTCGTTCCGAGCTTTCCGCATCTCGTCCTGGACGAACGCGGGCACGTCCCGTTTCATCCGGTCCCGGGCCTGCTTGCCGAAGCGGAGTGCGCCTCCGACATCCCGACGCTCCAGGGATTCGCGCGCCTGTCGCAGGAGTCGTTCCACGTCGTGCAGTTCCATCCCCATCGCGCGAACGTCTCGGGCCAGCCGATCGCCGTCGTCAACGATCTTGCGGGCCTCGTGAAAGTCCCTCGCTTCGAGGTGGAACGTCCCAAGGGCCGCCTGATACAGATCCCAAGCGACATCGTAGTCGCCGGCCTCCAGGCGCCCCACGGCCTCGGAAAGCTTCGGCGTGGCGACTTGAACGCCGGCTTCTCCTTTTGCCGCTCGGAGTTCTTGGATGACCGTGTCGATTCGGCCGCCGATAAAGTCGGCAAACGCGATGTCCAAGCTGCGCCGAGCATCGGCGATCAGCGACACAGCCCGCTCGATGTCTCGGCCTTTCCCCGCCTGGATGGCGTCGTTGATGAGCCGTTTCCCGTCCTCGATTTCCAGTCCGATCCGCTTCGCCGACACCAAAAGCGGCTTCACCTCGTTCACGAGCCTGGGCAGTTCCCGGTACAGCAGCTTCCGGTCGCCCGATGGGATTCGTCGTTCGGCCTCTCGACGCGTCCGGCGGAGCTGATCGATTCGGTTCTGGAGCGGCGTCCGCGGAGCCTTCGCGAGGGGCACTCGCTCGGTGGCGATGCTCACCAGAGGCGCGGCCGGTCGCGCCGTCTCGATGGCCGAAGCCTCAACCCGTCCGCCTCGGGTCGGCGCCTCGGCCGTGACGGGGACGTCCGGAGCGAACCGGACACCGCAGCTCGGGCATCGATCCGTGTCCGCCGGCACGGAGGCTTTGCATACGGGGCACTCGTATTCAGTCGCTCCGCCCTCCGAGAACTCGGCCCCGCAGCTCGGACAGACCGTCGCGTCTGCAGCGACCAACGTCTCGCAGACGGGGCAGAGGAATTGCTCCCCGAGTTCCTTTGCCGTCTCGGCTGCGACCGACGCCTTCGTCTCGGCGAGGACGTCGCCCGATTCGGGTGTCTCCCGGGCCACATTCTTCAACGTCTCGAAGATTTCCTTGTGGTCTTCCTTCCCTTCCATGATCGACGCCAGGATCTCGTCGATGCTGCGGCCGTCCCTGACCGGCACCTCCCCGGGATCGAGGGAGCCGCCGACGTCGAACAGGGTCAGGTCCGTCTGGCACGAAGGACACGTACGTGCGTCCGCGTCGATTGGAGAATCACAGACGGGACAGACTTTCGTTTCCTGCGGTGGCGTAAGCCGACACCTCGAATACGTCGACGCGTTTCTATCTTGAAGCTGCGTACAAAGACTTTCCGGACTCAGTTCAGAGAATGATAAGTCATAACGCGGATAATCAGCGCAAAACGATTAAGTGAGCCTTGGGCCCGTGCGATGACGCAACGGCGTGGCCATGGCCTTTCGCAGTGCTATCGACGGACTGGACAAAGTGATTCGCTCCGAGGTTGTACCGCCGAAAGTCATCTTGGTAACGGGGCCGCCCGGGTCGATGAAGACCTCGTTTTGCTACACGCTGATGTCGCGGTACCTGAAAGACACAGGCGAGTTCGGGCTGTACACGACGCTTGAGGAGACGGTCCAGTCTCATCTGCGCAACATGGAGTCCCTCGGCGTGGAGCTGTCGATGAACATGCAGATCAGCGACTTCACGGACCTTCGGGAAATCGACGCGGTCGTGGGACCGGAAGACCAAACGGACTACCTCGCTTTCATCGAACGCATGATCGGACATTACCGGAAGGTCCACGGACACAAATTCAAACTCTTTGCACTCGACTCCCTTGGAGCACTCTATTCCCTCATGGAGAACACGACCAACATGCGAAAACGAATGTTCTATTTCTTCAAGATGCTCCGCGACAACGAACTGACGTCGCTCGTGGTCATGGAACGGAGCGCGGATGGCGACAGCCAGATTCTCGGGAATGAAGGGTTCCTCGTCGATGGGATCGTCATGCTTGGACTGGATCGCTCCCGGGGAAAACTCGTCCGGTACCTCCAGGTTGAGAAGATGCGCTCCGTCGAGCATTCTATGGAGAAACACGCGATCGAGATTCGGAAAGGTGGCATCACCGTGATGGGTCCGATTTTCGAAGCCGGAGGGAATTCATGATGTCCGCTCATACGCCGATGCCTTGGGGGCTCGGCGAAACCCAGCCACCTTGCCGGAGGGCACCGTAGATGGCCGAAGCATCAATCATGGAGGCGCTAGACGCGCTGAAGAAGCTCGACGAGAGCCTGAAGTCGCAGGACGCGAAATTCAAGGAGCGAGAGACCTCGCTTCAAGGACAAGCGTCCAAGATCGAGGAAGACCGCCGGGTACTCGAACAGGAACGGACCTCCCTCGCGGACGAGCGCGACTCGCTCGTCGGTCGCGAGAAGGGCATGCGCGCGCGCGAGAAGGAACTTGAGCAGAAAGAACAAGCCCTCGATGCGCGGGATCGGGAATTCGATTCGGCGAAACAACAGGTCCTCGCGAAGGAAAACCAGCTCGTCGCCCGCGAGCAGGAGCTTGCGAGGCGGCTCGAGTCGCTCGTGAAGCGAGAAGAGGACACGACTCGCCGGGACGCCGAAACCGCGACGCACGCGAAAGACATCGCGAATCGGAAGACCGAGATCGCGGTGAGGCAAGAGCAGATCGTCAAGCTCCTTGAAGAGCACAAGTCGGCTCTGGACACTCAGATCGGCCGCAACCGCGAGCTCGTGGAGCGCGAGAAGAAGCTGGCGGTAGACGAAGAGAACATCGCGGCGGCCCGAGCGAAGATCGCGGAAGAGGCGAAACGGCTGCTCGAGAGAGAGAAGCAGCTCCTCGCGACCGAACAGGGCGCCAGGGCGGCGTCTGCTCCCTCCATGCCGGGCCCGATGCCCGCCGCTGCAAAACCGGTCGCTGCCGGGCCGATGTCTCCGCCCGGAATGCGCGGCCCGCAGGTGCAGCCCACCCCGGTCCCCGCGACGGCAGTCAAGTCCGTTCAAGCGACTCCGGTTGCCGCGCAGGCAAAGCCCGTCGCGAAGAGCATGATGCAAGCTGAGGCGTCATCGGGCGCAGAGTCGGAACTCGCCTGCCCGGCATGCGGCACGATGATCTCGTCCGATGCGATCATGTGCTACGCGTGCGGTCACCGGCTCCAAGAGGAGAGTGCAGTGGAAGAGGCGACCGAGACGGAAGGCGAGTCCGAGATTCCTTGCCCGGCATGCGGCACGATGATCTCGTCCGATGCGATCATGTGCTACGCGTGCGGTCACCGGATGGGCGACGAGGACAAAGCATCGAAGAAAGCTCCGGTCAGCGTCAAGAAGGTCTTGAAGAAAAAAGTGATCTGAATCGACGACGACTGTCCAAAATGGACCGTGGACGGGCCCGGATCGTCTCGCGTTTGAGTCGTTTGCGGTTGCTTTCGTTCACTTTCATCGTTCCGAATCGATAAAATTATTCCCTCCATATTTCTCGATTTATTCTCCTGCGTGAGAACGTTTGCGTATCGGGATAGATAATCGCGCGGTAACCTATTTATAAAGCGGTCCAGGATGGCCCGCGCATGCCCACCGGTCGTAGTCTTTCGGTCGCGTTCCGAAGCCACGACCCGCGGAGGTATTTGCTTGTCTAGCCGAGCCGAACGGAATGGGAAGGCCCTCAGTTTCTTGATTGTTTTGACCCTGGCGCTGGGCGGAGTTTTCGCGACCGTTGTCGCGCTGACCCCGGTTGCTCGCGCCGGCACCTGCGACCAGGTCGGGGGCGTCATCACGCAGACGTGGACGATCACCACGACGCAAGTCTGTACCGGCATCCTGTACACGGTCGACGCGACGATCAACATCAATTCGGGAGGCAGCCTCACACTCGTCAACGGCGGCCTCAGCTTCGCCAAAGACCAGGCCCACCAGGGCTACGCGCTCAATGTGAACGCGGGCGGAGAACTCGTCCTCAACAATTCAATTGTCACGACCCAACCCAACGCGATTTCCCCGTACGTGAAGCTCGCCCTCACCGTCTCCGGGGCCGGCAGTCACTTCGCAATGACAAACGGCGCGATGCTGAAGTTCCCCGGATGGTTCAATGCGACCGGTGCGACGGTTGACGTCACTCGCTCGACGATCACCGGCTTCACGGCGGCGGACCTCGCAGGTGTTGGGCTCTATCAGGACGACAACGATGACAGCCCGGTGATTGCGTGGTCTTCGACGACCGCGAGCCTCTACGGATCTCGGATTGAGAAGATTTACGAGAACGCGAGTGCCAGCACCGGGAGCGGCGTGACGGGCATCGTCGAGGGCAATGTGACCCTGACCGGAGGGAGCAACCTCTACGCCTACGACACCTACATCGGCGCGGACTATTCCAACATCGTGGGTCTCCACAACGAGTTGCAAGTCGACGCCACGTCGAATGCCTATCTGTACAACGTTACCACGGACCCCTCGCAGAATCCCACGTTGAAGACGAACTGGATGTCGGCGTTCCGGCCGTTGGCCGCCACCGGGAGCGTGTATCTCTTCCGATGGCTACACGCGACCGCCGTCGATTCGACGGCATTCCCTGTGACGGGCGCGACGATTTGGTCGCAGATGAGTCCAGGCGCGACGACCGCGCAGTACCCGGACAACGCCGCCTCGACGACGCCGAGCGCGCGGACCCTCGCTTACCTCGCCAAGACCTCGAGTGGCGCCACCGCCTGGAACCTGACCGATGCAAGGGGCCAAGCGCTCATCCCGCTGTGGACGGACCAAATCACCCAGGCCACGCTGCCGAACGCGCAGTCGTTCGGGAACTATCAGTTGACCTTCGCGTACTCCACCACGACCGCACCGGGCGGGGTCGATTTCAATCCGTATCCAGCGACGAATTGGGACGATAACAACAAGGGAGCTACGGTTCCCTTAAACGTCCAGGTTCGGACGCTGCCGGATCTGATGCTCAAGCAGTCCGACTACGTCGGGACGATGAACGTGGTCCAGAACCAGCCGTTCCTTGTCTACGCAATCATCTACAATCAGGGGCAGACCAACGCCACCCTCGTTGACATCGCGGCGTTCGTGAACAACCGCGCGACCCAGGTCGCCCGGGTGAATGGCCTCTCGATCCTCGCGGGCGGATCAGTCAATCAGACGTTGAACGTCGTCGGCGTGAGCACGGTGGGGGTCCAGCCCCTGGAACTCATCGTCGACCCGGACAGCACGATCAATGAAGGCGGCGTCGCCCAGGAAAGCAACAACTTTGCGAACATCACGGTGAACGTCCAGCCTCCGCCGCAAGGATTCACTGCGATCTCCACGCCGAGCTCCGGCGACTCCGTGCAGCCCGGGACCCAACTCAGCGTCACGGGATATATCCGCTCGACGAGCGGGTTGAACCCGATTCCCGGCGTCCAGGTGACCATTGAGTTGCGAAACTCAGCCGGAACCGCGATCGCGTCGAACACGACGATGTCGGGGTCCCCTGATGGCTTGTTTATCGGCACGATCAACGTGCCCAGCAACGCTCCGGACGGGTCGTACACGGTCGTCGTGACGCCCACCTCGAGCCAGATTCAGCCCGACAGCCGGGCGGTCACCGTATCGAAGACCATATCGTTCATCTACACGCCCGTGCCGTTCCTCGGCATCCCGTGGTGGCTGTTCCTGATCGTCCTTGCCGCCGCGGTGGCAGCCGGGATTGGCATCACCCTCTACTGGAAAGTCTTCGGACTCGGCAAGATGGTCGAGTGCGGCGAATGCGGCGCCTTCATCCCGGAGGACGCCACGACGTGCCCGAAGTGCGGCGTCGAATTCGAGAAAGACATGGCGAAGTGCTCGAACTGCCAGGCCTGGATCCCCGTCGACGTGAAGCAGTGTCCCGAGTGCGGCGTCGAGTTCGCCACGGGCGAGGTCGAAATGGCCGATTACGAGGAGAAGATGCGCCTCCAGTACGACGAGGTCGTGCGAAAGTTCCAGGATGACGCTGAGCAGCAACTCGGTCGCAGTCTCGCCGAGACCGAGTTCCAGGACTGGTGGCGCAAGCAGCCGACCTTCCTCACGTTCGAAGACTGGCTGCGGGAGGAAGAGGAGATGCGGAAGATGGGCTCGAAGCCGTGCCCCGTTTGCGGCACCCTCAATTCCGTCACGGCGACCGTGTGTCACAAGTGCGGATCCCTCATGCGAGACGAGCGCCCGCCGAGCGGCGGCGGCAGCGCGCCAGCTGTGCCCGCGACGCAACGGACCGCGGGTCCGTCAGCCGCGCCTTCCGGTGGGCCCTCTGCAACCCAATCGTCCACGTTGGCGGCCTTGAGCGGCCAGTCCCCCGCTCCGGGCGCGGACGCCGTCCCGCGCCGGGTCATCCGCAAGCCGCTCGCTACGCAGCCCGTCATCCAGAAGAAGGTCGTCAAGAAGACCTTAGAAGCCAAGGATGATCAGGAGTCGGAAGACAAGTCGGAGTCCGGCGCGGATCCGGAGTCCGAAGACAATTCATGAAACGTGCTTTGTTGGGTCTCGCGCCTCCAGCTTCGGTCCCTCGGGCGTGGCCGCGTTCGGCAGCGACCGAACGATAAGCAAAGGACCATGGAGTTCTGGACCCCTGTTCGCGACGTGCGGATTCCGCGCGCGGCTTGGGAGATGTGGCTCGTCGTCGTGAGCCTCGTCCTTGAGATCCCAGGCGTGGCCCGCGCGATCATGCGCATGTGACCGGAGAAGTCCTTATCCGCGACGGGCCATGCGCCGGCGGATGCGGCGGGAGGATCGGCGGGTCGTGGCCGTCCTCGGGTTCCTCCATGGCACGGTCCACGCCAACATCCTGTCGATTCCGCTGTTCCTGCTTGCGTGGCACGTCGAATTCGGAGCGGACAACCTCACCCTCGGCTTGCTCGCGGCCGCGGCCTACAGCCTCTATGGCATCGGCGCAGTCCCATTCGGCTTCCTCGCGGACCGGCGCGCGCCCGATCGTCTCCTGCTTTTGTGCGCCTCCGGCATCGCGGGGTCCATGGCCGCGGTCGCCGCGAGCCCGTCCGTGCCCATCCTCGCCGTGTCGCTCGGGGCGCTAGGCCTCTTCTCCGGGGCGTATCACCCCACCGGCTTGTCCGTGATCTCGCGGACCGTCACGGAACAAGGGCGCGGCATGGGGTGGCACGGGATGGGCGGGAGCTTGGGGATCGCCGCCGGTCCCGCGTATGTGGGGGGGACCATCGCATTCGGCTCGTCGTGGAGGCTCGTCGCGGGCTCGCTCATCCTCCCGGCGGTAATCGCGAGCGTCCTCCTCCTGGTAGAACGTCTGCCGCGGGGAGTCCCGAAATCCCCGGCGGGTCCGGGTGGGGCCCGTCGCGCCTTGGCGAGCCGTCCGTATCGGCTCATCCTCCTCGTCTACATGTTCGCGGGCTTCGCGTACCAAGGAGGACTCACCTTTCTCCCGCGCTTCATCGGGTCGGGATTCTTTGCGGCGGCCTTGGGACTCGGGGCCGTGGGCCAAGTCTTCTCCGGCACCCTTGCGGATCGTCCTCGCCCCGACCGGCCCCTGTTCGCGCTCAGCGCCACCGCGGCGGGGAGCCTCGCGGCCGCGGGGATACTACTCGTCACGGGGTTGGGCCCGCCCTTCCTCGGGTTCACCGCGGTGGCGGTCGGGTTTGGGTTCCTGCTGTTCTCCCTGGAAGCGCTGCAAAACACGCTCGTGACCCGCGAGGCGCCCAGGGAGGTCCGGGGCCTCGCGTTCGGGTTCACGTTCCTGAGCGTCTTCGGAATCGGCGCGATTGGCGCGACGCTCGCGGGCTACCTCCTGGACCGAGCCGAGGCGCCCCTGCTGTTCGGCCTGTTGGCGGGCTCCTTAGCCACGTCAGGCGCCTTCGCGTTCGCCGCCGGACGGGCCGGCGGGGAGGCACGATCGGTCGCGGGTCCCCCGCGGTAAAGATGCTTACGACGGTGCGAGAATCGACTGAATCGCGTCGCCTTCGCCAGTAGTGGTCTCGTCCTCGAAACGCGGCGAATGCTCCGCCCAAGCAGACGGGCTCTCAGCTCGCGGGGACGGTGACCCCTTGTGCCTGGAGCGTGTCGCGGATGATCTTGATCATGCCTTCCGGGTCTCGGTAATAGGACGAAACGATCTTCGCGACGTCGCGGTAGTTCTTGATCTCGGTCCGCTTCATGTACTCGAAGATGTCCAGGCGGCGCTTGACCTCCTGTTCCATCCGTCGCTGGTTCCAGTTGCGGGCGAGCGAGATCTTCTCGTAGACGTACGAGTGGCCGGAATAGTTGAACGTGTCATCCGCGGGGTTCCAGGTGTACGCCGAGTTCGTGATCAGCTCGTTGCTCTCCGGGTCCGTCCCGACGACTTCGACGATTGCCTTCACCCGCCGGGTCATGTCCGTGCCGACCTTCACCTGCGCCTGGAGCAGGACGATGTCGAGGGCCGCGACAAGGGCCCGCGGCAGGTTGATGGGATCGTTCTCGAGGCGGTGGACCATTGCCTGGACATCGTCCGCGTGGAACGTCGTATACGCCGACTTGCCCGTCGCCATCGCTTGGAACACGACGAACGCCTCGGGCCCACGGACTTCTCCGATCATCATATACTGGGGCCGCTGGCGAAGCGCCGCGGTGAGCAGGTCGAACATGTCGATCTCGCCCGCGGGCTTGCCCGTGGTCATCGACTTCCCGCCGAAGCCACCGCGGGTCAGCAAGGGCACCCAGTTCTCATGGGGCAGGTTCAGTTCCCGCGTGTCTTCGATGGACACGATCTTCATCTGGGGCGGGATGAACAGGAGGATCGCATTCAGCGTCGTCGTCTTGCCGGACGCCGTCCCGCCGCAGATCAGCATCGACTGGCCGTTCTCGATAGCGAGCCACATGTACGCCATCATCTCGGGCGACATCGTCTTGAAGCGCACCAGGTCGAGCGGCGTGAACGGGTTCTCCCGGAACCGCCGGATCGTGAATGAGGAGCCGCGCTTCGTGACGTGCATTCCCAGGGTTGCCTGGAGACGCGAACCATCCGGGATCGTCGCGTCCAGCATCGGTTGGGCGACGGAGATGTGCTTTCCGGATCGCTGGGCGAGCCACACGACGAATGTGTCGAGTTCCTCCGCGTTGTCGAATTTCAGGTTCGAGGGGATGGATCCGTATTTGCGGTGGTAAATGTATAAGGGCACCCGGACGCCATCGCACGAGACGTCTTCGACCTGCGGATCCGTCATCACGACGTCGATCGCGCCGTACCGGATGAAGTCCCGGAAGACGTAATACATGATTCGCTCCTTCGAGACCGGGAGGAGTTCCACCCCCAGTTCGCGCAGGACGACATCGACGATCCGCCGGAGGTAGTTCTCCTTCCGGCCTCGGTCTGCGTCGTCGAGCATCTCGAGGTTCTCGACGAGGATCTCCTTGAGGACATCCAGGATTTCCGATTCCTCCTCGAGGAGCTTCGGTTCGATCGCCTCGTAGAAGTACTCGTTTGCCATCGTGTCGTACAGAATCCTGACGTAGGCGAAGTTCTTCAAGATCGGCTGGATCTCGATTTCGTTCATATTCCGCTGAACGATCTTCGGGATCGTGGTGATCTTCCCGAGGCTCGTCTCCTCGACGCTGCTCACCTTCGGGGCCTTGACCTTGATGCCACGGTCCCCTAGGAGCTTGTTGAGGTACCGATTCTTGACCGAGTCGAGGGCCGCGCGGGACTTCTTCTTCCGATCCATGCCCGCGGACGTTCTCTGGGCATCCGTGTGCTCTTGATCGGGGCTGGCGATTTGCGTGGATTGGGCCATTCGGTCACCTCAGATGAACAGGAACGCGGCGAGCGCGATCACCAACAAGACGAAGCTGTGTCGCAACCCATTCGGGATCCTTCCCGTGTCGAGGACGCCCGCGAGGATGCCATCGCCAAGGCCGTGGACCGCTACCGCGATGAAGAACGCGATCCGAATGCTCGCTACGACGTTCGGCAGGTCTTGGGCAAGTGGACTCTGAACGACGCCACCCGTCGTGGCCAGGGCGCCGCTCGCCTCGAGCATCTTCGGGAGGAACGTCACATCGAGGATCCAGATCGTCACAAGGAACACCATGAACGAGATGTAGATGACCGCGATGTACGTTGACATCGCGATGCGCCGCTCGTCCTCCGTGAGCTGGTTCTCTTTCGTGTCGTGGCTCACCATCGTCAGCACGTCCGCGACGTCGCCGCCGGCGTCCGAGGACTTGACGACGATCGCAACGACCCGCTGAACCATCGGAGTCTTCACGCGCTCCGCGAAGAGGTGCAGCGCTTCCGCGGCGGGGACGCCCCAGGTGATTTGTGCCGCCATCTTCTTGATTTCCGGGGTGAGCTTTCCGTACCGGCCTCCAGACGAAACGACGATCGCCTCAGCGAGCGTCATGCCGAACCGTCCGGCCTCCGCGACATCCCGCAAGAAGTCCGGCAGCCGGCGTTCGATCAGGTTGATCTCATGCTGCTGTTTCGCGACGTAGAATCCGTACGGACCGATGAAGCCGAGGGTCGCAACGACGAGCCAGTACAGGAATCGTTCGAGGCTCCCTTGAGTGGGTCGGAAGGCGAGGTTCACGGAGTTGATCAGGTTCAGGAAGGCGATGAATCCCAGGA
Organism: Methanobacteriota archaeon; assembly: GCA_005878995.1. The sequence continues at coordinate 11,230 of VBME01000016.1, forward strand.
GTAGGAACAGGGCCGACCCAATTCCGACGACGCTCTTGCGGCGGTCTCCCTTCTCGGACCGTCGGAGGCGCGCCTTCTCCAGCTCGACCTTTGTCATCTCACCCCTCCTGTTCCATGTTCCAGATCACGAAGATGAAGCCGAACTGGCTCATCGGGATCATCAGTCCGACGACGACGTACAGCAGCATGATGACGAAGCCGGAGCCGGTCTTGCTGATCAGGGCCATGATTGCCATGATCACAACGAGGAACAGCGGGAACGCCACGACGACGGTCACGAAGGACTCCGCGAGCATTCCGAGCGTCTCCATCTTCTTCCGCATCTCGAGGCGGTCCTCCTTCTCGAATTGCTCCGCCTTCACGAGGAAGTAGGGCTTTAGCTGGCCGCCGCTCGTGGAGGTAGTCACGACGCCTTGGAGGAAGTCCTGAAACTTGGATGAGGGAGAACGCTGCGCGCCCTTGCGGAGCGCGCTCAGGATGTCCAGGCCGAGGAGCTCTGTATCCCGCGTGATCCATTCCGCCTCGCGGGCGACCTCACCGTACACGGTCTGCTTCGAGAGCTCCTTGAAAATGACGTCGACGGGGACGTTGGCCGAGGACATCGCGGAGATGAACGACATTGCTCCGGAGATCTTCTTGTCAATCTTGTGCCCGCGCTTCTTCGCATGTCCGGCCGGCGAGCCGTGGTAGCCGACGGGCAAGCCGAAGGAGTACATGTACGAGAAGAAGATTGGCAACGCTGCGACAAGCCCGAAGATGATCAGAAGCGTCGTGATGTCGATGCGCAGGATGAACAGGAAAAGGCTCGCGACGAACGCCGCAATCACGGCACCGACGGCCGCGAAGGTCGTGTTCATCCAAGCAAGGGCAAGGTACTCTTCGGGCCGCAACTTGATGTGCGCCTTCAAGAGGTTGTCCTCGAGCTCGGGGTCCTCGCGCCTCCGGGCTTGAACGAACTTCCCGAACATTCGCCACGCGACCTGGGCCCTCGGGGACAGGCTGACATTCACGGGTCGCGCGCCTTTCGGGAGCTTCACCATGTGGGCGCCTTTATCGGCCTCATCGCCGGGGCGGAACCGCTTGGTCTTCGTCAGCGTGCCGCGCGTCTCGAGCTTCTCGAAGGCCGAACTACCCAACCGTCTCACCTCCTGTGTCAACGGGCTTCATGACGGCGTGGGCCTGCCAGCCCATCTCGTCCCGGATCCGCTTCGCGGTTTCCTCCGGATACTGGTAGTACTGTACGACGATCTTTGCGATTTCGCGGAAGTCCGTCAGGCTCTTCTGGAGCATGTAGTTGACAATGTCGATCCGGCGCTGGAATTCCGCCTCGATTTCTTCGTGGGTCATGTTCTTCATTTCCATGATTTCGTCAAACAGGAACGAGTGCCCCTTGTAGACGAAGGTGTCCGTCGCCGCGTCCCATTCGTACACCGTGTTTGTGATCAGCTCATTCGTCTCCGGCTCGAAGCCGACGAGCTCCACGATCTGCTTGATCCGGCGCACAATCGAATCGCCGATCCGCGCGTGCGTCTGGATGATCACGAAGTTCAGGGCGGTGAGCAGGATCCTCGGCGTGTTGATCGGCGGGTTCTCCAGGCGGTTCACCATCGACTTGACGGAGTCCGCGTGCATCGTCGACATCGTCGGGTGGCCCGTCGCCATGGCCTGGAACATCGTGTACGTCTCCTTGCCTCGGACCTCTCCAACGACGATGTAGTTCGGCCGTTGCCTCAGCGCGGCTCGCACGAGGTCGTACATGTCGATCTCGCCGCCCGCCTTGCCGTCCGGACCTCGCTCGCCGACGCCGGATCGGGTCGTGCCCGGGATCCAGTTCTCGTGTGGTAGATTGATTTCCCGGGTGTCCTCGATTGAGACGATTTTGGCGCCCGGCCGGATGAAGAGGGCGGCGCTGTTCAGGGTCGCGGTCTTCCCACTCGCCGTCCCGCCGCAGACCATCATCGACTTGCCATTCTCGACGGCGACCCAGAGGTACGCGACCATCTCAGCACTGGCGGTCCCAAATTTCACGAGCTCGACCGGGGTGAAAGGCTTCTCCTTGTACCGCCGGATCGTGAAGGAAGAGCCGCGGGTCGTGACCTCATGGCTGTACGTCGCTTGGACGCGGTGCCCTTCGACGGAGGTTCCGTCGAGGATCGGGTTCGCGACGGAGATTTGCTTCGCGCATCGCTGCCCGAGCATCACGGCGAACGAGTTGAGCCCGTCGTCATCGTCGAACACGACGTTCGTCTTGATCGATTCGAACTTCTGATGGAAGATGAACAGCGGGATGCCGGTGCCGTCGCAGGAGACATCCTCGATCCGGGGATCGGCCATGAGGACGTCAACCGGTCCGTATCCGACGAAATCGCGGATGATGTAGTACACGATCTTGTCTTTCGAAGCAGGCGCCAACCGCAGGCCCCGGGACTTGATGAACGAGTCCACGGCCTCCTGGAGGTACTCCTTTTTGTCCTTCTCCGCCATCTTGTCCCACTCGTACTCGAGGGTGCGGTTCAGGGAATCCTTGATCATGTCGAGGAACTCCTTCTCCTCCGCGTTGAGCTGCGGCTCCCAGACCTCGTAGATGTACTCGGAGCGATCGTGGTCGTACACGACGCGAGAGTACGAGATCGGCTCCCGAATCGGGGTGACCTCGATCTCCTCGAGGGTGTCGCGCGTGAGGTTCGGGATGTGCGTGAGGTAGGAGCCACGGGTCCCGGACCATTCCGCCTTCTGCTGGATCGCGCCCCTCGGCATCATGACCTTCCTTTGCTTCGGCATCTCGGTCTCCCTCAGAATTGAACGTTTTGCGTGGTGTCTCCGATCCCCACTTGGACTTGGGCGTGCTGCAAGCGGAACGTGGTGAGTGGCAGGACGGCGCGATTCCAGAGTTGGAGGCGCATCGTGTAAATCTGGGTCGCCGTGTTGTACCGGGCCGAGATAATGTAGATGGTCGTCCCGAGGTAGGTCGCCGTGAAGGTGGGTTCTCCCAGGAGGGTCTGGGTGAATGTCCCTCCGTAGCCAGTGCCCTTGAGGGCATTTGCAAGGGTGGAGTTCAGGAAGCTGTACCACGCCAATCCGTACGGGGAGGTGTGGTTGATCCAGACCGCCGTGTTCGAGGGAAACCCGGTGTAGTCTTGGCGGTCGAATGCGAACACTTGTGTGTTGACGACCTCGGTGCTCGTCCCGGAGACGATGCCGGTCCCGTACAGGCTCACGAGTCCGAACGACACATCGAGGGTGTTGTTCGTCTTTACGACAACAAACGTCGGCTGGGCCCGGACCGTCTGACCGTCGCTCTGGTACCGGATGACCGCTCCGTTTTCGTACGCGATCGTCTGCGCGATGTAGTACCGGTTGCCAACGCTGAGCTGGATCGCTCCGCTCGATGTCTCATTGACCGTCGCGACTTGCGAGGGTACCGCCTTGTTGGGAATGTAGGAGAATTGAACGGTGAAAGAACCCGCGTCCGGGATTGCCTGGAGGGCCCCGATGCTCGGGGCGGAGAAAATCGGGACGCCATCGACGCCGAGAGTGACCGCGGACGAGGCCGTCACGGGGATGTAGTGGGTGCCCGAAGTCCTGGCGGCCTCTGCCGCGAGGATCTGGAGGTCGATCGCGCCTTTCAGCCCGCCAAACTGGCCGAGCGCGTTGTTCATATGGGACGCCTCGGAGTCCTTCATCCAGACGGGCACGTACTGGTTCACAATCAGGCTGAGGAACGTAAGGAAGACGAGGAGGGCCATGATCGTCCCGACGGTCGAGGCAACGCCTTCTTCGTCCCCGCGAAGGTCGCGGATCAGAAGACGCATGAAATCACCGGGGGAGAAGGCTCTGAGGCCATTCTATCGGCCCATCCTGGATGACGCTATTTATAGGTGTCGCGCTGAAAATCTGACCTTGAGAATGAGTCGATTTTCTCCATACAGAAGGGGTCCGTTTTCGTCGTCGATTTTCGACGTGATTCTCACGTCGCTCGGCGGGGCTCGGAAGGCCTTTTTCGGCGTCGGCGCGTGGCACCGCGGGCCGCTGCGTAGACAAGCGAGGCCTCGCCCGCGATGAATCGCTTCATCCCCTCGATCGATGCATACTCGTTCGGAGCGTGCGCGCGGGATCCGTGGCCCAAGCCCGTCGCGACCCACGGGAGCTTCAGGTATTGATCGAACGCAAACGCGGGCATCGTGCCGCCGCTTGACGGCCAAACCTCCGGCTCACGGCCGTTCGCCCGAATCGCATCGATGGCCACCCTCGCAATCCATGAGTCCGGATCCGTCTTCGCGGGGCCGTACGGGCCGTGGACGTCAATCCGGAGGTCGCCGAACCCGCGCTTCTTCAGGTGGGCGCGGAGTTTTCGAAGGGTCCCTTCGACGGTCATGTTCTTCACGAGGCGGATGTCCACCTTCGCATACGCTTCGTGGGGCAAGACCGTCTTCGTCCCTCCGTGGTCGATGTAACCCGCGTAGATGCCGCACAGGTTCACGGTCGGATCGAAGAGGTACTTCAGGAGAAGCTGCTCTTTCGACAGTTCGTACTTGAATTTCGCGGTCCGCGCTTCCTTGAGCCACGCGGCCGGGTCGAACCTCGCCGCAAGCTCCTTCACCAACGCAATGTCCCGTTTCGTCGGAGGCACGATGTTGTCCCAGATGCCGTCGACCACGGGACGTTGATCGGCGTCGACGAGGGTCCAGAGGGCTTGCAAGAGCCGCCAGACGGGCGAGCCGATCCACACGGCCTCGGAGCTGTGGATCTCGCTCTCCATCGGGCCGCCCGCCTTCGGGTTTCCGCGCGACCAGATGGTCAGGTAGAGACAGCCTTTGACCCCCAGGTAGACCGTCGGCACCCCGCGCAGGTCTTCGGAGTAGTCGTCGGCGATCGCGGCGTCCGCCTTCAGCGCCGGGCGGTGCGTCCGGATGTACTCGATGAAGTTCGCGCTGCTAATCTCTTCCTCTCCTTCCGCCAGAATTTTCAGGTTCACGGGCATCTCGTCGATGTCGCGGATCGTCTTCCACGTGAAGAGATGATTCGCGAGGGCCCCTTTCGAATTCGTCGAGCCCCGGGCAATCACCGCCTTCCCGACGTCGGGCACCTCGCGAATTTCAGCCGCGAACGGAGGGGCCGTCCACGCGTTCAGGTCCCCGACCGGTTGGACGTCGTACATTTCGTATTCGAGAAGGGTCACCGGCGCTCCGACGTCCAGCTGGCCGATGACGAGCGGATGGCCGCCCTTCTCGAAGGTCCGCGTTGTACATCCAAGCGCGGCCATCATCTCCCGGACCATCTCCGCGCACTCTCGAACCCCCTCGCCCGTCGCGCTGACGGAGGGTTGGCGCATGAGCCGGCGCGCCGACTCGAGGGCGTCCGGGAACCGCGCCTCGAGCGCGCGGGTGACTTCTGGGGGGACGAATCCCGCCATCGGCCGCAGGCAACGGCGCGGCGCCCATAAGGTTCTCGCTGTCGATGCGCCGCCGGCACGTTCTTGGACCCCGCCGCGATTGCGAGCGGGATGCAGCGGATCGAGGCGGACTTGTTAATCCCCGGCCGCGGCGAACCGGTCCGGAACGCCGCGGTTGTCCTCGATGGAGCCACGATTGCGTACGCGGGACCGATCGAGGGAGCGCCGAAAGGTTCGGGCGGGAACGTCGTGCGGGTCCCCGCGCTGATGCCGGGAATGTGGGACGTCCACGGACACTTCATGGGGATCCGGACTCTCAACGTCGAGGAGATCGGGCGCACGCCGCCCGCGGTCCTCGCGAGTCGCGCGACGAAGGACGCGGAGACGGCCCTGTCCGCGGGGTTCACGAGCATCCGCGAACTCTCCGGCTTCGGCGTCTACCTGAGCCGCGTGGTTGACGAGGGGAGCGTCCGCGGTCCCCACATCTACGGCGCAGGCGGAGCGCTCAGCCAGACCGGGGGCCATGGCGACCTCCATTCATTTCCTCTCGACTACGTTCATGAGTTGTCTCATCGCCTTGGCTTCTCGTACCTTTGCGACGGCGTGCCCGAATGTCTGAAAGGGGTGCGGATGCAGCTTCGGGCGGGAGCGAGGGTCATCAAAGTCCTCGCTTCCGGTGGCGTCGCGAGTGAGTTGGACCATCCGGTGCATGCCCAGTTCACGGCCGAGGAACTCGCGGCGATCGTCGCGGAGGCCGGGCGAGCGGATCGGGTCGTCGCGGCGCACTGCCACGGGAAGCCCGGAATCGTGGCGGCGCTCCGGGCGGGATGCCGGACGATCGAGCACGGCACGTTCCTCGACGAGGAGACCGCTGACTTGGCGCTTGAGCGGGACGCGATCCTGGTCCCCACGCGATTCATCATCGATCGGCTCGTGCGATATGGGAAGGAGTCGGGCATCGCGGACTACGCGTACCGGAAGGCCGTCGCGATCAATGAGCAACACCGGACGGCGCTGCGCCTCGCGGTCCGAAAAGGGGTTCGGATCGCGACGGGATCCGACATCTACACGTCGACGGGTGGACTCGCGGGTTGGGGACTCAACGGTCACGAAGTCGGGCACCTGGTGGAGGCGGGGATGACGCCGCTCCGCGCGATCGAAGCCGCGACGGCGAACGGTCCGCTGACGTTGGGCCCGCAAGCGCCGAAGTCGGGTCAACTCAAGGTCGGGTATGATGCGGACGTCCTCGGGCTCGCCGAGGACCCGCTCGGTCGGGTCGGAGTGCTCGCGGAACCTGAGAAGATTCGGAAGGTGTGGAAGTCCGGCGAGCTCGTGAAGAATTTGCCGATCTGATGACCCGTGCCTCGCGCCCAAAAACTATTTCTCCCGACGGGTGTTCGCACGCCTCGCGCCGCGGTAACTCAGTTTGGGAGAGTGCGAGACTGAAGATCTCGAAGTCGCCGGTTCGAGCCCGGCCCGCGGCATGAACTCCCCGCGTTATCGGCCGGCCCTCCGCAAGACCGTGAGCGCCGTCGTGGTGATCCAGCGGCTCGGCCGTCCGGGGACTTCCAGTCCGAGCGGATAGAACGGCCCCCGGAACTGGTAATTTGGATCCTCGGAGTCCGGGTGGTGAGCGTCTAGGTTCCAGGTCCCGTCTCGGTTCCGCATCTTCTCGAGTCGGTCGAGCGCAGGGCGCATCCGGGGGTCGTTGCCAAACCCGAGCGACGTGAGGACGTCAAGGCCGACCAGGATGTCGTAGTAATAGTGGACGGGGTAGTGGAGGCGAAACCATGGCGCGTATGGTTTCTGCCCTTCCCGGAATAGGAGGCGATCCAGGTAGAACTTCGCGCCGCGTTCAATCGAGCGGAGGACTTCCGGGCTACGGGAGTCCAGGGGCAGCACCGCGAAGGCGGCGAGGGCTTCCCAGCAGTCCAGGGTCCCCGTCGCCGATCGGAAGCAGTGCCACCCGCCGTCCTTCTTCTGGTGACGGACGAGCCAATCGATCGCCGGCTTCAGATGCGGGTCCTTCGCGTAGCCGAATCGGAGGAGCATCCGCACCGCGTTTCCGGTAATGCACACTTCGCTCCCGAGGCGGCCGAGTTCGCCGCTGGGCAGGAACCGACGGCGGACCAACAGGTCCATCCCCTTCGCGATTCCCGGGTGCTTCTTGGTGAGTCCCATGTCGGAAAGGACGAGCAGCCTCCAGTTCGTTGCGACGTACTTCGGGCGGTATAGCTCGACTGCGGACGTGCCTGATGTCGACCAGTGTCCCTGAGGATGCTGCTCGCGGAGGATCCTCGCGGCCCATCCTTTCCGTCCGATTTCCTTCTGCGCTCGGACGACCTCGGGATCGTCCCCGGGTCGGTCGAGGAGGTCGCGCAGCACGCGGAGACGGACGCTCGGATCCGCATCCTTGGCGAGGAGCCAGTTCCGGAGGCCGCGACGGATGGCCATCGTCCGCCGGAACCCCTGCCCCGTATTTATGCCCGAAGTCGGCGATGGATTTTCGTGCCGCATTCGATAGAATCTTATGGCTCGACCCGTTTCGACGCCCGTCCCGCCTTAGCTCAGCCTGGTCAGAGCGGGTGACTGTAGAGTGCTCCCGTGCACACCGCGTGCGCGGTGCCCGCTGCCATCATCAGGCCGCCGGTTCAAATCCGGCAGGCGGGACTCCTTTCGGTCTGCGAAGCTGATTCGTTTACCGTCCCGAGTTGTTCGGGCCTAGGCGGATGCCTGATCGATCTTGTCGCTCGCTTCGGTTTCCGCCGTGGCCGTTTCTTCGATGGCAGATTTTATCCATCCCTCGGCCAGTCGCAGGTACAAGAACACGGGCTCACCAAGGCGCGCAATGATTGTCCCCTTGTGCGTGAGCGTATAGTGGGCTTGGTCGGCCCGCTCGTACGGGGCCGCGGTCTGGACGAGGCCCGAGGCCTGAAGGATCCGGAGCTTCCTGCGGAGGAGCTCAGCCGAGGTCCCCCCCAGGGTCGCCTGGAGTTGCGCGAGATTGACAGACTTCTTGAGATAGACGACGGCGAGGATTTCCAAGAGCCCCTCCGCGAACACACGCCGCGCAATCGACAAGTTCCGTCGCACGGCATCCTCCGTGTTCGGCTCTGGCGAGCCGCTCACCCGGAGATAGATGCCTCGAGAGAACCGGAAGCATGTCTCGGCGAGGACCGCGAAACGCTCCAGCAGGTCCCGGAACAAATGCTCATCGTCGGACGAGAGGCCCGTCCCGGGCCTCGCGATGAGACGAACCGGGGTCGTTTCGGTTGTGGCCCCCTGCTTCATGGGGGCGACAATTTCGGAAGGGTATATGGCGGTGATGTACACACGTGTACACATACGCAATTCACGTTTTGATAACGCCTGAGATTGTGTTATCACAACTGGGTCGAGAGCGCGCAGGCCCGGGGCTGGTATCCGCGGCGAAGGTCGGGAGAAGCCGGTCCTCGGCCGGAACCTGATGCTTCAGATTTCGATCATGGTTGGTGCGCCCCCCGCCCCGAGGCGGGATGCAGTCCCTCGGTTTCTTGTGTCGCACTGCGTGCGATTCTGTGGCAGACGTACACATAGCCTACATCCTCAACATCGCATTTTCTGCTCCGGAGGTGAGAGACAAGCGCGGTCTCGAGCTGGTCCGACGGGGCGCCGAACGGCCGAACCGACGTGTGCCACGGCGCCTCGACTCTTCGCGGGTCGTTTTCTAGTCCTGTTTTGCGACCGCGAACACATTACAACACAAATCAGCACAGGCGGGTGATATAGCCCGGGACCCACTGTTCATTCG
>VBME01000171.1 GCA_005878995.1 Methanobacteriota archaeon
AAACGAGTCGTTTCTTCCGAGATCTCTATCTGGTGCTGCTCGGGTCGGAGCAAGGCCCGCGCGCCGCGCCGTTCCTCGCGGTGCTCGAGAAGGACTGGGTTCTCCGACGCCTCAAGGAAGCCGCCAGCTGAGAAAACTCAATATACGCCCTCTCCATTGAATCGCGTTCGAAGCCCCGTGGTCTAGCGGCCAATCGTGACCGCGATGCGGTCGCGGGCCAGTGATTCGAGGCTCTGGATCGGTCCCTCTCGGACCGAAGGGAGACCTCGCGACGGCAGTTCGAATCTGCCCGGGGCTATCCTCCTTTCCACGCCCACAACGGGCGGGGTGGCGGAAGTCAGCCCCGGTTCTCTCGGAATTTTCGATGCTCGGCGACTCGCTCCCGATACAGGCGGGTTTCGCGTTCGACTCGGCTCGCATCCCAGCCGAGGGTCTCGGCCATCCGCTCCGCGACCTCGTCCGCCACTCCGAGAGCCTGGTCTCGCGCCTCGTAAAACAAGCCGAGCCGTCGGACGAGGACGTCCACCAGGGTCATGGCCATCTCCTCGTGGATCGCCACCTCGACTTCGACCCAGACGTGTGCCAAGTCGTCGACGATCCGATCCCGCGCCCGAGGCGCCTCCAGGTGTCGCCGGACCTGCTCGGGGGCGAAGCGGGCTTGAAGATGGAGGGCCGAGGCCTCGTCGAACCCCATCGTGGTGAAGTCTGCGAGCGGGTGGGTGGGGGGACCGAGCGGGCGTTCCTTTGTCGGCGTCGCGGTCGTCCGTTCGAGACGTGCGGAAACGAGATCGATGACATCTTCGGCCATCGACCGGTGTGTGGTCAGTTTGCCCCCGGCCACCGAAATGAGTCCGTCGTTGTCCTCGAAGATGGCGTGTTCGCGTGAGATGTCCGATTCCCGCGCGTCGGCGCGACGGCTCCGGAGGAGAGGCCGCAGCCCCGCGTACGCGCTGACGACGTCGTCTGTCGTGACCCTGGCCTGAGGGAACGCACTGTTCACGACGTCCAGGAGATAGGCGACATCGGCAGCATTCGGCACGACGTGGTCCGCATCGCCTCCGTAGTCCGTGTCCGTGGTCCCGACCAGGGCGAGTTCGTTCCAAGGCAAGACGAAGACGATCCGTCCGTCTCGCGGCGCCGTGAGGGCGAGCGCGTGGCGGTTGCCGACCTTCGTTCGCGGGAGGAAAATGTGGATTCCCTTGGTCGCCCGAATCGTCGGGATCCCCCGCGGGGCACGCAAGCGGTCGAGCCACACGCCCGTCGCATTCACGGCGATCCGGGCTCTTGCGTCGAGCGTTCGGTTCTCGATTACGTCGCGAAGCCGGGCGCCGACCACGCGACCCCCTTCATCGTGGAGAAGTTCGACGACCTCCGTGTAGTTGGCTACGCACGCCCCGGCTTCGGCGGCGTCTTTGACCACCGCGAGGACGAGCCGGGCGTCGTCCGTCCACGCATCGTAGTAGATCCCGGCCCCCGCCAGCGCATCCGAAGAGAGTCGCGGTTCTCGCTCCACCGTGGCGTCAGCGGCGAGCCAGACTCGACGCGGGACCGTCTTGCCGCGCGAAAGGAAGTCGTACAGGAAGAGCCCGAACCGCAGGAGCAACGCGCCCGGTCGACGGCCGCGATACGCGGGGATCACGAATGGGAGCGGGTGGACGAGCGACGGAGCTCGCTTGAGGAGCAAGTCCCGTTCGCGGACGGATTGTCGCACCAAACCAACCCGGTAGCTCCGCAGGTATCGGAGGCCGCCGTGGATGAGGCGTGAGGTCTTGCCGCTCGTGCCGCTCGCGAAATCCCCGCGTTCGACGAGGGCGGTTCGGAGCCCGCGACACGCCGCATCCCGTGCGACGCCGGCACCGACGATGCCCCCTCCGACGACGAGCACGTCGAACGTTTCATCCCGGAGGCGATCGAGGTTCGCGACGCGCGTCCGGGCCGAGAACTCGGTCACGTAGATCCCGCCACCAAGGTCCCGGTCGTGGCGAACCGAATGGGTCGATAAAGACGTTGCCCACCGTGGCTCGAACGCGAAGTCCCAAAGGATTAAACACGGCCCGAACATGCGGCTCGCCACCCATGCCCGTCATCGACCGCGAGGAGATCCTCGAAGTCCTCGAAACGTACGACGCCTCGAAGATCCGCATCGCGACGATCGGTTCCCATTCCGCCCTGGACGTCTGCGACGGCTCGATCGAGGAAGGGTTCCCGACCCTGGTGATCTGCGAGAAAGGCCGCGCGACCCCTTACGCGCGATATTTCCGGACGGTGCGGGACAAGGAGGGCCGCGCGATCCGTGGAGTGGTCGACGACGCGATCGTCCTGTCGAAATTCCAGGAGGTCCTCACGGGCAAGATTCAGGAGCGCCTGCGACGGGCGAACGCGATTTTCATCCCGAATCGCTCCTTCACCTCGTACTGCAATTTGGACGAGATCGAGGGCTCGTTTCGAGTCCCAATGTTTGGCAGCCGGAACCTCCTCCGGACCGAGGAGCGGGACGAAGCGCGCAGCTACTATTGGATCCTGGAAAAGGCGAAGCTACCGGCCCCGGAGAAATTCGAGGACCCGAGGGACATCGATGGCCTCGCGATCGTGAAGCTGCACCACAAGACCAAAAAACTGGAGCGTGGGTTCTTCACCGCCGCGAGTTACAAGGAATTCAAGGCGAGGTCGGAGGCGCTCGTCAAACAGGGCGTCATCTCCAGGAAGGACCTCGCAGCGGCCCGCATCGAGCGGTACATCATCGGCCCCATCTTCAACTTCGACTTCTTCTACTCGCCGATCGAGGACCACGCGGAGAAACTCGAATTGCTCGGCATCGATTGGCGGTTCGAGACTTCCCTTGACGGGCACGTGCGGTTGCCGGCGGACCAACAGCTGACCTTGAACGAGGCACAGCGCATCCCCGAGTACGTCGTCGTGGGGCACAACGCCGCGACCCTGCGCGAGTCGAGTCTGAACGACATCTTCGACATCGCGGAGCGATATGTCCGCGCAACCCAGGAGCACTTTCCGCCTGGGATCATTGGCCCGTTCACGCTCCAGACGGCCGTGGACAAGGACCTGCGCTTCTGGGTCTACGATGTCGCGCCGCGGATCGGCGGCGGCACGAACGTCCACATGTCGGTGGGCCATCCGTATGGCAACTCGCTGTGGCGCGGCGCGATGAGCACCGGACGGCGCATTGCGATGGAGATCCGTCGCGCGACGGACACCGGTCGACTCGGCGAACTCGTGACCTGAGATTCTCAGCCGCGAAGCGCCGCCCGCGTTTGTCAACGACCGTCGCATCCTCAGCGAACTTTCATATGTTCACGAATCCTCGGAGCGGTCCGTCAGAAGGGAAGACAGCGGATGCTCGGCACCACGCTCCTCTGGTTGGGAGCCATCGCGGTCGGCTTCGTACTCCTGAACCAGGGCGCGAAGTTCATCACGGACAACGCGACGCGGATCTCCGGGAAGATCGGGCGGAGCCGCTTCGTCGTCGGTGCGTTGTTTGTCTCCACGCTCTCCGCATTGCCCGAGTTGCTCGTCAGCGGGTTCGCCGTGGAGGCGGGGAGCACGGACCTCGCGCTCGGCACCGCGCTCGCCTCGACGGTCGTGACGATCGCGTTTGTGATTGGTGCGAGCGCCCTCTTGCGTCCGATCAAGACCTCGAAGGAGATTGTCCTCCGAGACGCCGTGTTCCTCGCGATCGTGACCGTCGTCGCGGCGACGATGTTGCTCGACGGCAACCTGACGCAGTACGAGGGCGTCGCCCTCATCGCCCTCTTCGTGCCGTACATCCTGAACCTCGCGATTTCACAGCGGACGGGACCGCGGGAGGAGATTGAGGCCCGGATGGAGGACATGGAGATCGGGCTCGAGTTCACGGGCTGGATCTTCGGACGCAAGGTCGTCGTCCGGGCGGGGCTCAAATGGCTCGTGTTCGGCATCTTGTGGTCCGTGATGGGCGCCCAGTTCCTCGTCCAGGGCGCCATCGGGCTATCCGAGGCAGCGGGCCTGAACCCGTGGTTCATCGGCATCACGCTCGTCGCCCTCGGGACCTCCCTGCCGGACATCGCGGCCGCATACCACGCGACGCGTCGCGGCTACACGGACCTCGTCCTCGGAGAAGGAATCGGTGCGAGCGTCGTGACGACGCTCCTCACACTGGGGATGATCGGGATCCTTCGGCCCGCGGCCCACTCCGTCGACCTGCTCCTTCCGGTCGTCGGAGCGATGGTCTTCACCTCATTCCTCCTCCTCGCGCTCCTGCTCGGCGGCTGGCGAATCACGGCGCGGTCCGGCGCCGTGCTGACATCCAGCTATTTCGTGATGGTCGCTGTGAACGTCCTGTGGATCCGAGCCGGATTCCCGTGAATCAGTAGACGGCACCGCACCGGACGCAGACGAGCTTCCCGTCGCCTCGGGCGACGAGCTGACCTCCGCATGCCGTGCAGTAGCGCATTTCTTTGACGAGCTTCCCCTCTGCGTCCCATTGGTGCTGGGGCCACGTGCTCGGCGTGGGAGCCGCTCCGGGCCATCCGCCGCTCGGCTGCGTGCCCGTGCCTCCGGCGGCCTGCGCCGAACCCGGCGCGGGCGGTGGGTTGGTCCTCGGTGGAGCCTGCGGCATCGTCATCGGGTAGGGTCCGGCGTGCTGCATCATCCGGAACTGTTCCTCCATGTACGCGCCTTGGTCCATCCGCGTGACCGTGGTCCGCGCGATGCGGTCGAACAACCGCTGGCGTGGATCGCCTTGCGTCACGCCGCCGACGAGGATGTCCAGGATGAAGACGATTCCGAAGATCTTCGACAGGTTCCGCAGGAGGGCATGCAGGACGTCCAGGTTCCCATCGATCGCCACAACGCGCAGGGAGACCAGCCGCTTTCCGATCGTCGCGTGGAAGATCGTCTCCAGGAACATGGAGTAGGCGAACCAGATGAGGCCCCAGTACAATCCGATCAAGTACCAGGCCCAAGCCAGAATCGAGAAGGGGATCGCGAAGATGAACCCGATCGCGAACACGATGATCGCGTCGATGACAAACGCGAGGAACCGACGGATCCAGTGCTCCTGCAAGGCAGGGTTGTGACCAATCAGGTCGATCGCAGAGGGCATGTCTCACCCATCCAGTCGCGACGATATCGGACGGGCCTTCATAAACGTGCCGGAATTAAATATTGTCGGACGATTGAAAATCAGTCGGGCGAGTCCGCGGAGGCTTCCGACGGAAGCTCCTCCTCGACGCGCGTCGATCGACGCAGGTACTCGCCCGGGATTTCCTTCGATGTGAAGACGGTCTTGCCGGCTTTGTGGATCACGACGCCGGCGTCCCGGGCGGTCTTCGCGTCGATTTCCAAGATGACCGGTTGCGCGATCCGGACGCGGCCCGCTTCGAGCGCGGCCTCGAACGTCGCGCTGAGGTGGACCATCTTCCGATCCGAAGGTCGAAGCCCCGCCTCCATGAGGATGTGGCTCTCCTCCGCCGTGGTCGGATAGAACAGGAGGTCCGGGATGCCTTCCGTCGGCAGGTCGAGATCGAGGTCCAACGAGTGACCGTACGTCGCGCGGATCTTGCCGTCCTCGAACTGGTAGCGCCCCTTCGGGTCCGTCTCGATCAAGCCGACGACATGGTGTTGCCGCACAAATCGGAATCGGCGGTTTCGAATCTGCACCGCGGTGAGGAAGTCCCGAAGGTCGACCCAACCGTGGGCGTCCATCTCGAGGCCGTACCGCTCCGGGAAGTGTCGTAAGACGCCCGCCATCGTGCGGCCGAGGATCTCGACCTCCTCGTCGTTGAGCAGGAACTTGCCCTCGCTGCCGCAGTGCGGACAGAATTCGTCCCGGAAGAAACCGTGAGAACGACACTCCTTCAGCATCCGTCCCCTCCCAGGTGGTTTGGTATTCGTCGACGGCTTA
>VBME01000172.1 GCA_005878995.1 Methanobacteriota archaeon
CAGAAGACGGTCCCCAAGCACCCACACACCCCGCTCGCAATGCCGAACACGATCCCCTCGAGCGGGAGGTGGGCCCAGCCGGAGCCGAACAAGAACCACGCGGCGTAGATCGGCGCGTTACCGAGGGCGTACAGGACGAGCATCCGGGCTGATCCAAGCCGGACCGTCGGCTCTTTGGACAGGCCCTCGCCCACGCCGTAGCAAACGACCGTGAGCAGGGCGCAAACGAGCCAGAGCTCCATCTCGCCTCGCCTCGATTCGATTGTCTGGGTCTTGATCGTTCATGAACGCCCACTCCGCGCGTTTTTCCGCACGTCGGAAGGGTTCAGGCGAACCGAAGCCCCAGGTTTTCTTAAAGGTTCTTGCACAAAAGTCGTCAAATCGGCGAGTATCCGCGGAAGTTGCGACGCGGAATTGTTCTCGAACATACGCGGAGCTGTGCGCGGTTCTGAATTTGATTCCGGAGGAACCTTCATATGGGGACGGTGGCATCCTTTATCACGGGTGGGGCGGAGGCGGCTCCGCGTCGCTTTGGAGGCGGTTCGTATTCGGCAGATGCGCCTAGGCGTGATTTGTGGCTTCGTCGTTTTCGTGTTGCTCGCGTCCGCCTCGTTCTCATCGCCGGGCGTCACCACGAACGCAAAAGCCGCACAGGTCGACTTTCACATGGGGTTCCTGGAAGCCGTCGACTATCTGAATCCGTTCCGGGGTCTGAACGACCCGTCGTACGAACTGTACGGCTTCATCTACGACTATTTGTTTTCGCTCGACCAAGACGGACATCCGATCCCCAACATCGCCACGGACGCAAGCTGTGACCTGACCTGCCGGAACTGGACGTACGCGATCCGCCAGGGTGTAAAATGGTCCGACGGGACGGATCTTACCGCAGATGACGTTGCCTTCACGGTCAACTACAACATCCAAAACTTCCTTCATCTCTGGGCGTTCGAGCCGTACGTCAACCGAATTGTAGGATGTGCGCCCAACCAAGCGACCGGGTGCGGCGCGGTCATCACTGCGCCCTCGCAGGTCACCGTGTACTTCGATCGGCCGTTCGCTCCGGGCAAGATCATGTTCATCCCCATCATCCAGAAGGCGCAATGGCAAGGGATCTCGGCCCAGGCGGCCCAAGGGAGCTTCTTGAACTTGAACCCGATCGGTACCGGTCCGTTTTACGCGGACGCGACCATCGGGAGCCGATGGCAAAACTCGCAGCCGCTGTTGCTCCACAAGAACCCGAACTACCACCTCGGGGCGCCGAAAATCGACAATCTGTACATGGAGCAGTTCTCGGACGAAGCCACGCTCGTCGGGGCCCTCAAGGCGGGCGCGATCGACCTCGCGAAGCTCACGCCAAATGGATATCGCGCCCTCGCGAACACGCCAAACATCGAGCGCCAGACCTCCTTGCTGAGCACGCAGTACTGGAACGAAATCGGCTTCACGCAACTGAGCTCGAACAGCGTGAATAAGAAGCTGAACCCGGCCCGCTGGGATCAGAATGTGCGGCGGGCCCTCGCGATGGCGACGAACAAGGATTTCATCGTCTCGAACAAATACCTCGGATTCGGGACCCGGGGAGACACATTGGTCTCCCCGATCACACCATTCTGGTGGTACGATCCCACCTCCGAATCGGGCGTGAACTTGACATTCAATCTGACCAAAGCGAACCAGCTCCTGGATTCGGCGGGCTACTCGAGCTGGACGGGCGGCACTCCCGGGAGCGGCATCCGGATGGCTGCGCGGGACCTCACCTTCACGAACACGAATGGGCAGCTCGTGACGGTGCCCGTGGGCACGCAGCTCGTATTCACGATGGCCGTCCGCCAAGAATTCCAGCAGGAACAGGACACGGCCGCGTACCTCCAGCAGGAGTGGTCGAGTGTCGGGGTGCAACTCAACATCAAAGTAGAGCTCGAATCCGCGCTGTCCAACGACGTGTATGGCGGCGCCGTGGAAACCTACATCTGGTATTGGTCCGCGGATCCAGACCCGAACTACATCCTTTCAATCGAATCGGGCTTCACCCTAGACGGCTGGAACGACAACTACTGGAACAATGCGACGTACAACACCCTGTATGTCGACCAGCTCGCCGCAGCCACGAACGTCACCCAGCGACAGCAAATCGTCTATGCCGCGGAGAAAGTCAACTACGAAAGCGCGGTGTACATCATCTACATCTATCAGAACGGGACCTGGGCCTACCGGACCGATCGGTTCACCGGATGGGGCGACTGGACCGCACACCCATACCGACAGATGGACGCGTTCTGGGGAGCGAACCCGCTGTTCCTGGAGCTCACGCCCAGCGGAGGCCCCGTGAACAACTGCCCGACGACTCCGGTCATCCAGCCGGCGGGACCCGTCTCGACCTTCACGAACACGACGGTCACGTTCACCGGCACCGCGTCGGACCCGGACCAGAACCAGAACCTGACCTGGACCTGGAGCTGGGGAGATATGGGGTCGACGGTCCATCAGACGACGACGGCCGTCACCCAGGACACCGCATCCCACCAGTGGATCCTGCCCGGCACGTACAATGTCAGCCTCGCGGTGTTCGACGGGCAGTGCACGAAGACGTCCTCGAACGTCCGGATTACCGCGAGCACCCCACCGCCCGATGTCGGTTGGATCAACGGCACGGTCACGGATGCCGTGACGGCGCAACCGCTGAGCGGAGCGACCGTCTTGGTGGAGCCGGGAGGGTATGCCCAAGGGACCAATGCGACCGGAGCGTACTCGATTTCCGTGCCCGTCGGCACGTACGTGGTTGGGGCCGGCTCCGCGTTGTACGTCCCCAAGGTGCAATCAAACGTCAACGTGAGCCGCGGCAACACGACGATCGTGGACTTCGCCCTGACTCCGAACTTCGGGTGGATCGCGGGGACCGTCACGAGTATGGCAGGGGGCGGCGCGATCTCAGGTGCCGCAATCCTGATCTACGGGAACGGACAGGAGTTCGCCCTTTCGACGAACGCCCAGGGGAAGTACAACAAGAGCGTGGCGCCCGGCACGTATTCGGTCCGGGCCAGCGCGGACGGGTATATCGCGGTGAACAAGACGGGCCAGACGACGACCGCCGCGGCGACGCGGGTCGTCGACTTCCAACTCAGCCCCGTCCCGGCGGGCGGGACTGGAATCTCGACCCTGGTCTACGTGGGCATCGGTCTCGCGGCAATCGTGGCCATCGCCGTAGCCGTGTTCTTCCTCCGGATGAGGCGGCGACGCGCGGACGAACAGGGGAAAATCGACATACCGCCGCGGCCGTGAAGGAGCTCGTGGGATGTCCCCGTACCGGGAGGCGGCGGTTCAGGCATGAACCTCCGCCGCTTCCTCCTTCGAAAAGCGGCGTACGTCCTGTTGACGGTCTTCTTCATCGCAGCCCTCAATTTCTTCATCTTCCAGATTCTGCCGGGCGATCCGACGCGCGTCCTGCTCCCGCGCGGGGGAACCTCGCAGATGGGGAGCGAAACCCTACGCCAGGAACTGCTCCACCAGTGGGGGCTCGATCAGCCCTTGACGACCCGGTTCTTGATCTACCTCCGTAACCTCTTCCAAGGAAACTTCGGGACATCGATCACGTATCGGCCCGGCATCTCGGCGATGGACGTGATCGCACCGCGACTCACCACGACCCTCGTCCTCGTCGGCGTCGCGACGGTCTTGACCATGTGGATGGGCGTTGTCCTCGGGCGCGTCTCCGGATGGCGGAGGGGCCGGAGGACGGATGTCATCATCACGATGACCTCCTTGTTCGGGTATTCGATGCCCTCCTTCTGGGTTTCCCTCGTCCTCATCTTCTTCCTCGCGGTCGAGGTGAATGTGTTTCCGGTCCATGGGGAGACGTCGCTGGGCTACGGAACATTGGACCCGGTCTCGCAGCTCCTCGACCGCCTCTACCACCTTGCCCTCCCCGTGCTGACGTTCGCCATCACGAACGTCGCCTGGTTTTCGATGACGCTCCGGAATTCGTTGACCGATGTGTTGCCGGAAGACTACATGCTCACGGCGGCAGCGAAGGGACTCACGGAGGACCAGCAGCTCCGCCGACACGCACTTCCGAACGCCCGACTCCCCGTGGTCACCGCGGCCGCGATCTACTTCGGGTGGGTTGTGAGCGGGGCCATCGTGATCGAGGTAGTCTTCGACTTCCAAGGACTCGGTAAGTTGACGTGGGACGCGACAAGGGCCCTCGACTTCCCGCTCATGTCGGCGATCTTCTTCATCGCGACGCTCGGAGTCGTCGTGGCGAACGCGATCTCGGACATCCTGTACATGTATCTGGATCCGAGGGTGCGGGAGGCGTGAACATCGCGGCGGGGGTCGGCCAAGCGCGGGAACTGTCGATCCTGCGCGAGAAAGTCTTGAACGATCTCGATCGACTCCAGATATTCCTTCGCCAACTGTTCCGGAATCGACTCGCATTCGCGGGGGCGGTCATCATCCTCGTGTTCTTCGCCATGTCGATCTTCGCGCCCCTGATCGCCGGGCCGTATCCGACCCCCGTCCAGGGAGCAGCCACGCTCGACCCTCCATCGAATGCCCACATCCTGGGAACCGACTACCAGGGGCGGGACATCTTCACCCTCCTCGTCTACGGCGGCCGGATTTCGCTGCTGATCGGCTTCTCCGCCTCCGCGGTCGCCATGGTCCTGGGCACCTTGGTTGGGTTGATCGGCGGCTTCTACGGCCGCATCACGGACCAAGTCCTGGCGCGCGCGACCGATTTCTTCCTCGTCATCCCGTGGCTTCCGTTCGCGATCGTCTTGAGCCTGGTGATGGGCCCGAGCTTGCAGACGACGATCATTGCGATCGCGGTCGTAAGCTGGCCGACGACCGCGCGCGTGATCCGGAGCCAGGTCTTGACGGTCAAGGAACGACTGTTCATCGAACGCGCGAGGGCCGTGGGAGCCGGAACGCCGTACATCATCTGGAGGCACGTCCTCCCCAACGTCATGCCCCTGGTCTGGGCCGAGGCGGTCCTCACAATCTCGAACGCCGTGTTCACGGAAGCGTTTCTCTCCTTCTTTGGGCTCGGTCCGCCTCCCGGTGCGGGCGCGATCGTCTCGTGGGGAACGATGGTGAACCAGGCGTACACTTCCCTGGCCCTTATCTCAAACCCTCCGATGTGGTGGTACTTCTTGCCGCCCGGGTTGGCGATCACCCTCGTCGTGCTCGGATTCGCCATGGTGGGCTTCGGGCTCGAGGACGTCGTCAACCCGCGGCTCCGCCGCCGTTAGCCGAGTGTCGTTCGCCGCGAAGGGTGCATAGAGCCGCGACGAAACCGACATACGATTCGAGGCCATCCGGCGACTCCACCATGGCTTCCGCGGACGTGGCCATCATCGGTGCCGGCCACAACGGCCTCGTCGCCGCCAACTACCTCGCGAAGGCAGGGCTGCGGGTCCTCGTGGCCGAACGCTCCGACCGCGTCGGAGGCGCGTGTGTCACGGACGAGATTGCCCCGGGGTTCCGAGTGAGCGCGGCCGCCTACGTGTCGGGCCTGTTTCGTCCGCGAATCATCGAGGATCTCGAGCTGGCGAGGTTTGGATTGAGACAAGTCGCGTTCGACCCCCAGGGGTTCTGCCCCTTTCCCGACGGACGACACCTCATCCTCTGGTACGACGGCAA
>VBME01000173.1 GCA_005878995.1 Methanobacteriota archaeon
TTTTATACTATTCCCATCATCCATGCCCATCTCCCCCCCGGGGAGGCCCACTCTTGGTCGGAACCACGGTCGTTGGCACTTACCCGCGGATTGGTGACAGGCCGGAGGAGCAGTCCCTTCGCCGGGCGATTGCCCGTTTCGATAAGGGGGAAATCGACGCGGCCCAGCTGCGAACCGCGGAACGTGAAGTCGTCAAGGCCGTCCTGCGCGAGCAGAACGAGGCCGGAATCGACGTGGTTACCGACGGCCAGATTTCGTGGTACGACAGCCAGAGTCACCTCGCGCGGAAGCTCGCGTCCATCGAGATTGGCGGACTCGTTCGCTATTTCGACACGAACACGTATTACCGTCAGCCGATCGTGCGCGGACCGGTCGCCTGGAAAGAGCCCATCCTCGGGGACGAATGGAAGTTCGCCCAAGCGAACTCGAAGGCGCCCGTGAAAGCCGTCCTGACCGGTCCCCTCACGCTCGCGTCCCTTGCGGATGACAAGCACTATCATTCGAAGAAGGCGCTCGCGCTCGACCTCGCGACCGCCCTCGGGGAGGAGGTCTCGAGTTTGGTCCGCGGGGGAGCCGCCCAGATCCAACTCGACGAGCCGATCCTGACGCGCCACCCGGAGGACCTGGCGATTGCGATCGAGGGCCTCGAACGGATTCGCACCCGCAAAGGCTCCGCCCGGCTCGCGCTCTTCATGTACTTCGGCGACGTCGCATCGATTTATGAGGATCTCCTCGAAAGTCCTGCGGATGCGATCGGCCTTGACCTGGTGCAGGGAGCC
Source organism: Methanobacteriota archaeon (assembly GCA_005878995.1). The sequence goes on from VBME01000173.1 coordinate 780, forward strand.
GCGACGCGGGACGCGATTGCGAAGTACGGCTCGGAGAAGCCGCTCGTCCTGGGCCTCATCGACGCCCGCAACACGAAGAAAGAAATACCCGGCGAGGTGGCGAAGGAGGTCCTCGAGTTGAGGGATCGGGTAGACCTCAAGACGACGGACTTGTCCCCGTCAAACGGGCTCGAGTTCTTGCCGCGGGAGCGGGCCCGCGAGAAGCTGGGGATCCTGTCGGCGGCCGCGCGGCAGGTCGGGGTGGCGGCATGAGCGCCCTCCTGACGACGAGCGTCGGCTCGTTCCCGAAACCCGACTACCTGCTGCGGGCGCGCACGAAAGCCTCGAAAGGCGAGCTGTCCGAGGAAGGCCTCCGGACGCTCGAGGAGAAGTCGACCGCGGAATGGATTCAGTTCCAGGAACAGATCGGGATCGACATACCCGTCGACGGCGAGCAGTACCGCGGCGACATGGCCACGTACTTCGCGGAGAACATCGACGGCACGGAGATTTCCGGCCTCGTGCGTTCGTACGGGAACCGGTATTACAAGAAACCGATCATCGTCGACGAGCTGCGCCGGAAAGGCCCGATCAGCGTGGACTGGTTCCGGTTCGCCCAGGCTCGGACGCGGAAGCCCGTGAAAGGCATGATCACCGGGCCGTACACGATGATGGACTGGTCGTTCGACGAATTCTACGGGTCTCGGGAGACCGCGTGTCTCGCGTTCGCCAAGTTGTTGCATCAGGAGGCCCGCGACCTCGAGTCGGCGGGGGCGAAGATCGTCCAGGTCGACGAGCCCGCCCTATCGACCCGGTTCGACGAACTTCCGCTCCTCGTCAAGGCGGTCGGCGTCGTGACGAAGGGTCTGCGCGCGAAGACGATCCTCCACACGTGCTACGGAAACTACAACGAGATCTTCGCGTACTTCAACAAGCTCCCGGTCGACCAGATCGACCTCGAGATGTCGAATTCGGGGCTCGACCTGCTCGAACGCTTCCGTCGGGAGCCCCTCCGGAAGGAGATCGCCTTCGGCGTCGTGGACGTCCACAGCCATGTGATCGAGCCGGAATCCCTCATCCGCGAACGCATCGAGAAGGCGCTCACGATCTTTGACCCGGACAAGCTTTACATCGATCCGGACTGCGGTCTCAAGACGCGGAGCGTCGAGGAAGCCCAAGCGAAGTTGCGGAACATGGTTGCCGCGACCCGCGCGGTCCGAGAATCGCACCACCTAACGGTGGGCAAAGGGTAAAGTCCCCCGGGCGCAATGGACACCATGAGGATCGCGATGGGGAGCCCTGCGGATCTCCGCCTGCATTCGGATGCGCCGTTGCGGCTGTTCACGGTAACGGAGGCGGATGCGCTCGTCTCGCAGCTCGAACACGTTTTCCGGCGCCTCGACCCGAAGCTCGCTCGGCTGCGGGAACTGCGGGAGCTGATCGAAGACGCGGAATCGTATTTCGGCGAAGGCTTGCTCGGCGCGCCCCCGAAGGACCGGGACGCATACGCGGTGTCCCTCCAGGAACAATCGGACCTTGAGCGATCCGTCCAAGCCGACGTCGACGAGATCCACGCGCACGGCTGCGAACTCAAGGATGTCCACCGCGGCCTCGTCGACTTCCCGGCCCGGATCGGGGACGAGGTCGCCTATCTGTGCTGGCAACGAGGGGAGCCTCGGATCGGGTGGTGGCACACGCTCGAGGCCGGCTTCGCGGGCCGAAAGGTGTTGACCCCCGAAACGGGTTCCGTCAAGTGATTCCTCAGATTCGAAGCGGAACGTTAATAACGGACCGGGCGCCTAGGAAGGTCGAGGCATCCCCGATGGCAAGCAAGGATGACGTGATCAGCATCCTCCGCAAGTGCTACGATCCCGAGATTCCGATCAACATCTACGATCTCGGTCTGGTGTACAACATCGATCTGAAAGGGGACGAAGGCAAGGTCGACGTCAAGATGACGCTGACCGCACCCGGTTGCCCCGCGTCCGCGTACATCCACCAGGACGTGAAGCGGAAGCTCGAGCAGCTGCCGGGGATCAAGGAAGCGAAGGTCGACATCGTCTGGGATCCGCCGTGGACCCCCGAGATGATGTCCGAGACGGCGAAGAAGCAGTTCGGCTGGGGCATCTGAGCCTCCGCGATTCCCCTTGCGTCAGTACCAAATCTTGATATTCTCTCCCCCGTATCCAGCGGCGCGCAGGGTTCCGGGGGTGGCCGAGTACTGTGACCTCCAAGGGTGGGAAGGCGTCGGACGCCCTCGCGCGGGCCGTCGGGGCCATCGTGGAAGGCCTGCGGTTCTACGACCTCGCGAACGCCGCGGTCGCGGAAGTCCGCGTCAAGGTCGCTTTTGAGGAGCTGGGTCGCCGCAAGCGAGACCAACTCTCGAAGCTCGAGAGCGTGGCGGGACCGACCGCGAAAGACGCGGCCGTGATGCCTGGCATCTACCCCATGGACGCCGTCGCGAAAGTGGAGTGCTACGTCTGCGGCTACCTCGCCGAGACGAAGGCGATGCCGAGCCAGTGCCCGAATTGCGGAGCAGCCCGATACGCCTTCGAGAAGGAGATCGCGCTGACGAAAGCCTGGGAGATCGCCGCGGACGCGGACCGTAAGTCCGCGGTCGTCTTGCACGCGTCTGCGGGCATGGCGCAGGGCCGCACGCGGGACGTCCTCGAGGCGCTCGCGCGGGAACAAGAGGCGGGAGCCGACGAAGCGGCGAAGCAGCTCGCGGAGCTCCGCGCCTGAGCGAGGTGGGTGAAGTGCCCCGTCTCGCGAAGATGCCCCCCATTCAGGAAGATATCCACGCCTGCACGATGTGTGGCTATTGCGTCCCCGTCTGCCCGGCGTACCAGGAGGCGGGCTGGGAAGGGGCCTCACCCCGCGGCCGGATTTTCGCTCTGCGCCAGTACGAGATGCGCGGCCCCCTTGACCGGCTCCTTCGCCGGAATGTGAAACCGGGCGAGGACTTCGCTCGGAACTCGTGGGAGTGCACGGGCTGCGGTGCCTGCGAGGACATCTGTCCCGTCGACATCCCGTTCGACACGCTGTGGGACGACGTGAAGGAGTGGATGGTGACCTCCGGCTACGGCCGGAAGGAGCTCGAGCCGTACCTCGCGAACGTCCGGGAGACGCACAACCTGTTCGGCGAGCCGACCGAGAAGCGGGCGTCGTGGATTCCCCCGGAAGCCGTGCAGTCCGACAATCCGGAGGTCCTGTACTGGGTCGGCTGCGTCGCGAGTTACCGGAGGCAGCAGGTCGCCCGCGCGATGGTGAAGATCCTGAACGCCGCGAGGGTGCCGTACAAGATCCTCGGGCCGGACGAATGGTGTTCGGGGGCGCCACTCGCGCGGATGGGCTATCAGGAATTCACGAAGAAGGAGCTCATGCCGCACAACGTCCGGGCGGTCCAGGAAACCGGCGCGAAGGTCCTCGTCACGGCGTGCGCCGAGTGCTATCGGGCGTTCGCCCGCGACTACCGGCAATGGGGCGGCAACCCGCCGTACAGCGTGTTCCACATCTCCCACTACGTCGAGAAGCTGATCCGCGAGAAGCGGATCGCCTTCACGAAGCCGCTGCCGCAGAAGATCGCGTTTCACGACGCGTGTCACATGTCCCGCGTGTCCCACGTGTATGAGCCGCCTCGCCAAGCACTGAAGTTCATCCGCGACCTGAAGGTCCTCGAGATCCTACCGCACCACGAGGACGCCCTTTGTTCCGGCGCGGGCGGCGGCTTCCCGGCGGTCTTCCCGGAGCAGGCGGCCAGCGTGGCCCAGCGCCGGCTCGACGCCGCAGAGGACACGGGCGCGACGAGCCTGGTGACGACATGCCCGCACGCGGAGATGCATTTCGAGGGCATCGCCCAGAGACGGAACATGACGCTGAGCATCGTCGATCTGGCGGAGATGCTCGCGAACGCGCTGTGACCGCGGTCCGGTCAAATCGTGAAGCTCAGACCGCACGAGCACGAGTGCTTCGCGTTCGGGTTCGTGATCTTGAACTGGCCGCCGAACAAGTCCTCTTCCCACTCGAGCTTCGATCCCCGAAGGTACGTCATGCTCTTCGGGTCGACGAAGACCCGGACGTCCTGCTGTGCGACGACGAGGTCGGTCGACCGCGGCGCTTCTGCCAGGTCCATCCGATATTGCATGCCGCTGCAGCCACCCGCGATGATCCGCAGACGTAGGGCGGCTTCCGGCTTGTTTTCCTTTTGTTGCAACACCCGAATCCGCCGGACGGCGGTGTCCGTCACGGTGAGCGGCAACGTCTCGGAGGCCATCACGCGGATCGCGTCCCGGTGCGTTCGAAGGCAGGCCTTGGGCTTAAGTCTTCCGCCGCGAATCGCGCCCACGGAGTCGGCCCCGCGTCATTCGCCGGACGCACGACCAAAGATATATATAACGTCGTTATAGTGACTATTCCGCTTCCCGAAAACGGGAGGCGTTCCCATGGTATCCAAGACGGTCATCCAGGAGCAGATGGCGAAGCAGGAGTACAAGTACGGCTTCGTCACCGACGTCGAGATGGAGACGGTCCCGAAGGGCCTCAACGAGGACGTCATCCGGCTCATCTCCGGCAAGAAAAACGAGCCAGACTGGATGCTCGACTGGCGCCTGCGGGCGTATCGCCACTGGCTCACGATGAAAGAGCCGAAGTGGTCGAACGTCCGGTATCCGCCGATCAACTACCAGGACATCATTTACTACGCCGCCCCGAAGCCGAAGAAGCCCGTCAATAGCCTCGAGGATGTCGACCCGGAGATCCGCGCGTTGTACGCGAAGCTCGGGATCCCACTCGTGGAGCAGGAGCGCCTCGCCGGCGTGGCCGTCGACGCGGTCCTGGACAGCGTCTCGGTCGCGACGACGTTCAAGGAGCGGCTCGCGGAACTCGGGATCATCTTCTGTTCGTTCTCCGAAGCGGTCCTGGAGCACCCGGACCTCGTGCGGAAATACCTGGGGACCGTCGTGCCTTTCAACGACAATTTCTTCGCAGGCTTGAACAGCGCCGTGTTCAGCGACGGCTCGTTCGCGTACGTGCCGCCGGGGGTCCGGTGCCCGATGGAACTGTCGACCTACTTCCGAATCAACGCGCAAGACACAGGTCAGTTCGAACGCACGCTCATCATCGCGGACGACGGTGCCTACGTCAGCTATCTAGAGGGCTGCACGGCCCCGATCCGCGACACGAACCAGCTGCACGCGGCGGTCGTCGAGCTGATCGCCCTCGACAACGCGGAGATCAAGTACTCGACGATCCAGAACTGGTACCCCGGCGATAAGCAGGGGAAAGGCGGCATCTACAACTTCGTCACGAAGCGCGGCAAGGCGCTCGGGGTGAACTCGAAGGTCTCGTGGACGCAGGTCGAGACGGGCTCCGCGATCACGTGGAAGTATCCGAGCTGCATCCTTCAGGGGGACAACTCCCAAGGCGAGTTCTACTCCGTCGCGGTCGTGAACAACTACCAGCAGGCCGACACCGGCACGAAGATGCTGCATATCGGGAAGAACACCCGGAGCACGATCATCTCGAAAGGCATCTCCGCGGGCTACGGCCGGAACACGTACCGCGGCCGGGTGCACATCCACAAGGGCGCGACGGGCGCGCGGAACTACTCTCAGTGCGACTCCCTCTTGCTCGGCTCGACGTGCGCGGCGTTCACGTTCCCGGACATCGTGGTCCAGGATCCGACCGCGCAGATGGAGCACGAGGCGTCGACCTCGAAGATCGGCGATGAGCAGCTGTTCTACTGCCAGACGCGCGGCATCACGCCCGAAGACGCGACGAACATGATCGTCAACGGCTTCTGCAAGCAGGTCTTCCTGAAGCTCCCGATGGAGTTCGCGGTGGAAGCCCAGAAGCTGATCGGCGTGAGCTTGGCCCTCGAGGGCACCGTCGGGTGAGCGCGTCCCGCACCCGGGAGGAGATGGCGATGCTCGAGATCAAGGGTCTGCACGTGAAGGTGGCCGGCAAGGAGATCCTGAAAGGGATCGACCTGTCGATCCAGCCCGGCGAGGTCCACGCGATCATGGG
>VBME01000174.1 GCA_005878995.1 Methanobacteriota archaeon
GTTCCAGATGGCGGTCCTCGAGCCGAAATTCTGCGTCCTCGACGAGACCGACTCCGGACTCGACATCGATGCCTTGCGGCTCGTGGCGAACGGCATCAACGCGATGCGTAGCCCGAAGCGGGCGATGCTCGTCGTCACGCACTACCAGCGTCTGCTCGACTACGTCGTGCCGGACGTCGTCCACGTCCTCGTCGACGGGAAGATCGTAAAGAGCGGGGATGCGGACCTCGCGCGCAACCTCGAGAAGCACGGATACGGCTGGATCCTCGAGGAGGCCCCGAGACCAGCGCCCGCGCGTCCGTGAGGCCGGTGACGGACGTGGCGGTGGCCGTCGACGCGAAGCAGACGTACGTCGCGGAGTTCGCGTCGTCGGAAAAGGAACTCGGCGGGCCGAAATGGGTCCGCACGCTCCGCCAGAGCGCGATCGCGCGGTTCGAGTCCCTTGGGTTTCCGACGCAGAAGCACGAGGAATGGAA
>VBME01000175.1 GCA_005878995.1 Methanobacteriota archaeon
CCCACCGGTCTCGCGTTCGGACTTGCCGTCCTCACGATGCGAGTCGTCCCACCGCGGGCCGTCTTCACCGCCGCGGGACTCTTCATCGTCGGTTGGGTCTTGAGCCCGTGGAAGTTCTTCGGATTGGCGAACGCGGACATCACGCTGTTCATCGCCGCCGGCCTCCTACTCGTGTTCGGGGGCCTGCTCGTTGTGCTGTTCAACAGCGACTCGATTCTTGCCCTCGCGACGCGACTCGTCCGCCGCCGCACGTGGCTACCCGTCGTCCGGACGGCGATCGCGTATCCGATGAACAAGAAGTTCCGCACGGGCGCGACCCTCGCGAGCATCGCCCTCGTGATGTTCACGATCGCCACGATGTCGGGGATCCAAGCCGAGGTCAGTTCGTCGATCGCGAAGACGAGCGAGCGGGAGAGCGGCGGTTTCAACCTGATCGGCGCCTCCGGAATCCCCATTTCGAATTGGAGCGCTGCCTTCGCGGCCTACCAGAACGACACGAAATCCACGAATATCTCGGAGCCAACCCGCTGGCTTTCCCAAGGGCGGATCCAGGTCGCTGCGACCTCGAACTTCGCCGGCCGCTTGTACAACACGACGTTCCTCGGTGTCCCTTCCGACTGGACTCCGGGATTTGAGTTCCAGGCACTCGATGCGTCGTATCCGAACGCGGCCGCGGCGTGGGCGGCGGTTCAAGCGAACCCGGGGCTTGCGATCGTCGATGGGTCCGTGATCCCGAACAACTTCGGACCAAACTTTGGGACGTTCTCGGCGTCAGTCGGGGACACGTTCTACTACGGCAACGCCTCAACCCCGCGGAGCGTCCGGATCATCGGGATCCTCTACGAGCAGTTCGTCCAAGGGTTCTGGGTCTCGGCCGACTTCCTGAAGCAGCGGTTTTCAATCGAAGGGGCGAGCACGTTCTACTTCGCCGTCCGACCCGGGGTGGACGTGACGAAAGCGGGACACGACCTCGAGCGCTACTTCGTCGCGTACCAGCTCATCACCATCAACATCCAGGAGGTCATCAACCAGATCCTCGAGGCGACGATGGGCGTGTTCAACCTCTTGGAGGCATACCTGGCCCTCGGCCTGATCGTCGGCATCGCGGGCCTTGGGGTCATCACGATGCGCAACGTCGTTGAGCGACGACAGGAGACGGGGGCTCTCCGAGCCCTCGGCTTCCGCAAATCGATGGTCCTGCGGTCGTTCCTCATTGAGCTCTCGTTCATCGCGCTGACGGGAATCGCCTTAGGCGTCGCCTTGGGCGTCGCCTTGTCGTACGATCTGTATCTGCGTTTCTTTGCGAACCAGGCTGCCTTCGTCATCCCGTGGGACAGGCTGCTCCTCCTTGGCGGCATTGCGTTCCTCGGCGCTGTCCTCGCGACCGCGAGCCCCGCGATCCGAGCGTCGCGGATGCCACCGGCGGAGGCCCTGCGGAGCTTTGAGTAACGCGGCTCCCACGGTTTTGGATTCTTTGTGAGCCACAACTGGAATGAGCGGACCTCATGCGGGACTTGCAAATCCCGGACGACGGTCACGACACGGCTTGGTTTTGACGACGTTCGAGCGTAAGCACGCGGTAGTGCTCCGGCTTGTAGTCGAACTTGAGCTGGCACTCCTCGCTGCAGAAGTAGTATGGGGTGCCCTTGTACCAGATCATCCAGTACGCGTTGTGCGGGTTCACAGGCTTCTCGCACACCGGATCGACCGCCATGGTCCTCGTCCCGATGCCGCCGAAGACGCGTATTCGATATGAATGCTTCGTACCTGCGAAGTTGGGTTCCGGAAGAGTTGCAACCCATCCGACTCGAAGAACTGGCGCCGCGCGTTTATATCCCGAGGTCTCCTTCGCAGCCCCGTGGCCGCGCTGATGCGGGTCGGCGTCATCGGGGTCGGGGCGATGGGGCAGAACCACGCCCGGGTGTACTCCGAAATCGCGGACCTCGTGGGGATCGCGGATCCCGACGTGAAAGCCGGCGGCCCCGCGTCGAACCGCTTCAACGTTTCGTACTACACGGATCCGACGCACCTCTTGCGAGAGGAACTCGACGCGGTGAGCGTGTGCGTCCCGACGCAGCACCACGCGAAAGTCGCCCTCGAGGCGATCCAGGCTGGGGTCCCTCTCCTTGTCGAGAAACCACTCGCGACGACGGTCGCGGAGGCGAATCGCATCGTCGATGCGGCGAAACGGGCGGGCCTCACCCTCGCCGTGGGACACATTGAGCGGCACAATCCGGCGACCGCGGTCGTCAAGCGGCAAGTCGAAGAAGGCCAATATGGCGACCTGGTGACGGCGACGACCCGGCGTGTGAGCTCCTTTCCGGGCCGCGTCCGGGATGTCGGAGTCGTCATGGACTTGGGGGTGCACGACATCGACATCCTCCGGTACATCATCGGTTCCCCGGTCGAGAGCGTCTTCGCCCTCGGCGGTCGCAAGATCCATGAGCAGTTCGAGGACCACGCGAACGTCCTGCTCCGTTTCCGGAACGGCGTCAACGGTTTTGTCGAGGTCAACTGGCTGACCCCGATGAAGGTCCGAAAGCTCGCTCTCACCTGCCTCAAGAATTTCGTCGAGGTGGACTACATCGAGCAGTCCGTGACCGTGAGCTCGAGCACCCTCGGGCCGCTGGACCCGTTCAACCTGTACCAGATTCCACTCGAGCACCATACGCAGAAGATCCACGTGAGAAAGGAAGAGCCACTGAAGCGGGAACTGCAGGACTTCCTCGACGCGGTCCAGCACAAGCGCCCGCCCCTCGTCACGGGCGAAGATGCGGCGGAGACCTTGCGGGTGGCCGTCGCCGCCACGGAGTCCCATCGCACTGGAAAACTCGTCCAGATGCTGTGAGTTGGATCAGAACTGACCTTTCCCGATCCCTCGGTACACGAAGCCCATCTTCACGACGTCCGGGCCGGCGTACACGTTCCGGCCGTCCACGATCGCGTGGTGACGCATCCCGCGGCGGAGCGCCTTCAGGTCGAGGGTCCGGTACGCATCGTGGGCCGTCACAATCGCGACGCAGTCCGCACCCCGCAAGGCTGCCTTCACGTCTCGCAGCACTGCATAGCCCCGCTCCGACCGCGCGAACGGGTCGTGGATCGCGACGTCGGCACCGCGCCGGCGGAGTTCTTGGATCATCGGTTTCGCAGGCGTGTTCCGCGTGTCGTCCGTGTTCTCGCGATACGCGAAGCCGAGGACCGCGACGCGGGCCCCCTTGATTTTCCGACCGGCGGCCGCGAGCGCCTCCTCGACGAGGCGCGCCATCCGTCGCGGCATGAAGTCGTTGACCTCGCGGGCCGTCGGGATCAACTGCGGCTTCGTCTGGACCGCCGGGGAGACGAGGAGCCACGGGTCTTTCGGGATGCAGTGGCCGCCGACGCCGGCGCCGGGGATCAGCATCATCCGATAAGGGCACGTGTTCACCAGTTCGCGCACGCGGTACGCGTCCACCCCGAGTTCCTCGCTGATCAACGCGACCTCGTTCGCGAAGGCGATCTGGACGTCCCAATACGCGTTCTCCGCGGTCTTGACCACTTCGGCGGTGGTCCAGTCCGTCGGGTGGATCTCCGCTTTCACGAAACGCGCATAGAAGGCGAGGCCCTTTCGCAGCGCGGCACGGTCGTTCGCGCCGAGGACGCGGGGCAGTTCCGTAAGGTGATGGAGGAGTTTGCCCGCCGTGAGCCGCTCCGGACAGTGGACGAGGTGGAGATCCCGGCCGACCGTCCGCCGGGACGCGCGCTCGAGGGCGGGTCGCACGAACCCTTCCATCGTTCCGGGGGCAAGGGTCGACTCGATCGAAACAAGGGCGCCGGGTTTCAGGTGAGGCCCGACCTCGGCGATGGCGACCTTCAGTGCTTTGTACGACGGGTCATGGGTCGCGGGATCAATCGGCGTTTCGACGCACACGGCGACGACGTTCGCACTCGAAGCCGTCTGGGGATCCAGGCTTGCCCGAAGCCGGCCTGTCGCCACCTGTTCGCGGACGAGATCGTCCAAACCCGGCTCGTGCCCTCGAAGCGGACTTCGGCCCTTGTTGACCGACTCCACCTTCTCCGGGTCGATGTCGATCCCGACGACGTTCGCGCCCGTCGCGGCGACCGCGGCGGCAAGGGGCAGGCCCACATAGCCCAGCCCGACGACCGCGACTCTCACGAAGCGTTCGGAAGGGACCGCCGCGCATAAAGGTTTCAATCCGATGTGCGAGTTGGAGAACGAACGCACCCGCCGAGCGACAACGCACAAGGCTTTTGTATCGGCAGGGGCCATGGGGACCCACTCGCGTCTCGGAGGCGCTGACGTCGCCTCGTGCGTTGCGGGAGGGAGACCATGGTCAATGTTGCGAAGCAAGTTGTGCGCACGTCCTTGAACCTCACGGATCAGGACGTCCTCGAGATCGATTGCTGGAGCCACGTGACGGGGCTCGCGTCTCAGATCGCGGCGGAGGCTTACAAAGTCGGGGCCGACGCGCAGATTTCGTATCTGGATGACGGCCTCTGGCGTTCGTGGTTCGAGATGGATGAGAAATACATCGCGCGGAAGTCACCGATCTCCGCGGCGCTCGCCGAGACGATCACGGCGTATGTGAGCCTCTGGGGCCCCGAGGACCCGAGCGTCTTCGACCGATCGAAGCCGGAACGGATGGCGAAAGCCGACGCATGGATCAAGGAGATCAACGACCGGCAGAGGGAACGGAAGGTCCGCAGCCTATTCTTGGGCCTCGCGCAGGTCACGCCGCAGCGAGCTCGCAAGTACGGCGTCAACTTCGCGAAGTGGAAGCGCATCATCAACGCCTCGCTCGGCGCCGACCTGAAGCCCATCGCGGCCCATGGCCGGCTCGTCTCCAAGAAACTCGGCGGTGCCTCCGATGTTCAGATTTCGGGGGAGGGTACCGACCTCAGCGTGAGCCTGCGGGGCCGCGAGGCGATCCTCGAGGACGGGATCGTCGATGCGAACGACATCGCGCGGGGGCACCTGCAATCTTCGTTGCCGTCGGGCTTCGTCGACATCGCCCCGCTCGAGACGACCGGGGATGGGGACGTCACGTTCCCGAGCACGCCGCTCTGGGGGAAGATGATCCGCAACCTGCGGTTCACGTTCTCCGGAGGCCGCCTCGTGGATTACAAGGCCGACAAGAACGTCGAGGCGTTCGCGAACTACTTCAAAGCCTCATCGGGAGAGAAGGACCGCATCGGCTCCCTGACCATCGGGCTCAATCCGAGAGCCTCATACCTCGGCGGTTTCGTCGACCACTTCGTTGCCGGCGCCGTGACGATCGGGCTCGGAGGCAACCAGGACATCGGCGGGGCCAACCGGAGCTCCTTCGACTTCGGCGCGACGTTGCAGAAGGCGACGGTGACGGCGGACGGAATGAGTGTCGTCGAGGCGGGCAAGCTTTCGAAGTGAGGCAGCGCCAACCTCTTTCGCGCATCCGGGCGCGGCTCTCGGGAGACCGCACAAATATCATTATATGCGGAGCGCCCGCTCTCACGGTCCGTGAAGATCGCGAGCGTCGTCGGGGCCCGCCCGCAGTTCATCAAAGCGGCCCCGGTCAGCCGCGAGATCCGCCAGCACAACGAGGAGATCCTCGTCCACACCGGGCAGCACTACGACGAGAACATGTCCGATGTGTTCTTCGAGGTCCTCGACATGCCTCGGCCGGATTACAACCTGGGCGTCGGCAGCGCGAGTCACGCCCGCCAGACCGCAGAGATGATGCGCGGGCTTGAAGACGTCTTCGAGCGCGAGAAGCCCGACCTGGTCCTCGTGTACGGAGACACGAACTCGACCCTCGCGGGCGCGCTCGTCGCCGCGAAGATGGGCCGGCCGCTCGGGCACGTCGAGGCGGGCCTCCGGTCCTTCAACCGATCCATGCCGGAGGAGATCAACCGGGTCGTGGCGGACCACCTCGCGTCGCTCCTCTTCTGTCCCACGGAGACGGCGGTGGACAACCTCGCGAAGGAAGGGATCAACCGCGGCGTCCACCTCGTCGGGGACGTGATGTACGATGTCGCCCTGCAGAGCGCCCAGGCGGCCCGCTCCCGGGACATCCTCACGCGGATCGGCGTCCGCAAGGGCGAATACGTCCTCGTCACCCTGCACCGGCCCAGCAACGTGGACGACCGGGACGTGCTCGCGGGAATCGTACACGCGTTGGCCCGTTCCAACCGCACGGTCGTCTTCCCCGTCCATCCGCGGACACGAAAGAACCTGGAGGCGTTCGGGCTCTGGGAGGAGCTGTGGGCGAAGGTGAAGGCGATCGAGCCCGTCGACTACCTCGATTTCATCGCCCTCCTGATGGGCGCGGCCAAGGTCGTCACGGACAGCGGCGGCGTCCAGAAGGAAGCCTACTTTTTCGGGGTGCCATGCATCACGCTCCGCGACGAGACGGAGTGGATCGAGACCGTGGAGGACGGCTGGAACGCGCTCGTCGGATCGGAGCCGGAGGACATTCTCGACGCGCTCGAGAAATTCAATCCCGCGGGCACCAAGTCGAAGTCCTTCGGCGACGGCCACGCGGCGGAGAAGATCGCGCGGATACTCGACAAGTTCGTGTGATTGCCCACGCGTCTTAAGTTCTTCGGGCGGGATGGCGGGACGTGGGGCCGGCGTCGCTCGCAGCCGTCGCCGTCATTGTCCTCGCGACCGGGTATGCGCTCGTCCGGAAGGCGCCGCTCTCCCTCGTATATGGGGTCGCAATCCTCGCGGTGTACGCCCTCGAGGTCACCACGTCGTCCTTCGGATTCGTCCAGTCTTCCGGGG
>VBME01000017.1 GCA_005878995.1 Methanobacteriota archaeon
GCTTCATCTCACGCCGCTCGCCTCGGAGCCGTTGATCATCGTCATCACGTGGCTCATCGCGGTGACGGTCATCGTGATCTGGGCGACGCTGTTCAACCTCCTCACGATGATGTGGGTCGAGCGGAAGTTCTACAGCCGCCTCCAGGACCGGTACGGCATCATGATTTCGATCTGGTCGCTTCCGTTCTGGCCGTTCAACCGGACCCGCCGGCCGACGCACCGCGGGACCGGCTACCTGCAGAACATCGCGGATGGGGTGAAACTCCTCCAGAAGGAGAACATCACCCCGCGCAACGCCGACTCCGCGATGTTCCACATCTCGCCCGTGCTCATCGCGTCCTCCACCCTCATGATTTTCGCGGCGCTCCCATGGAGCAGCGGCTTCTACGTCGCGAACCTGGACCTCGGGATCCTCTTCATCTTCGCGGCGTTTTCGCTCGCGCCTCTCGGGATCCTGATCTCGGGGTGGTCCGCGAACAACAAGTACACACTGGTGGGCGGGCTGCGAGCCGCCGCGATGCTCATGGCGTACGCGATCCCGATGATCCTGTGCGTCATCGCCCTCGTGTTCTACACGGGCTCGTTGAATCCCCTGACCATCGTCCAGCAACAGGACCGGACGCTCGTGTCGCTCGGTCCGATCGGGATCCCGGCATGGTACATCTTCTCGCCGCAGATCCTCGGATTCATCGTGTTCAGCGTGTCGATGATGGCCGAGATGGAGCGCGTCCCGTTCGACATCCCGGAGGCCGAAGGGGAGCTCGTCGAAGGCTGGACGACGGAGTACTCGGGCATGCGGTTCGGCCTCGTGTTCGGATTCAAGTGGCTCCGGATGATCGCGGGCGCGGCCCTCATCACGATCCTCTACCTGGGCGGCTGGAGCGGACCCGTCTTTACGACGCTCTACGTCGGCGGCGTCCCCGTGCCGATCGTCCCCGAGGAAGCATGGTTCCTCCTCAAAGTCTATCTCGTGTCCCTCGTGTTCATCTGGATCTCGTGGTCCGTGCCGCGGGTCCGGATCGACCAGATCCTGAACATCGGCTGGAGGAAGCTGATCCCGTATTCCCTGGCGACGATCCTCATTGCGGCCGGGTCGATCGCGTGGGGTGTCTGGGCCGTGGGGTGAGCGGCGTGGGACGCCGTTCGCCGACCGTACTCCGGGAGGGCACCGTTGGACGTTGACTGGGAGCTCATCGCGTTCCTCATCCTGAGCGTCTTCGAGGTGATCGGCTCGATCCTCGTCGTCGTCAACAAGCGCATGGTCCGCGCCGCGTTCTGGCTCGCGATGACCCTGGTCACGATCGGCGTGATCTACCTCCTGTTCCTGAGCGAGTTCGTCTTCCTGATCCAGATCCTGGTCTACGCCGGCGCCGTGCCCGTCCTCTTCGTCTTCGGAATCATGCTGACCCGCCGCAAGATCATGGACGAGCCCCCGACGGAGGCCGCGCCGTGAACGCCCGGGAGCTCCTCGTCGTCCTCGCGGCCGCGGCCCTCTTCCTCGTGATGGCAGCGTCGTTCCTCGGGAACGTGAACTGGCCGACCTCGCCGACGTCGATTCCGGTCTACGACCCGAATGCCACCTCGAACAACGGCATCGCGAACCAGATGTTCGAGGGATTCTCGATTACGATCATCCTCATCGCGATCCTGCTCGGGGCCGCGATGATTGGGGGCGTCTACCTGGCGAAGATGGACGAGCCGGGGAAGGTGGGGCCGTGATCCCGCTTCAGTACGAGTTGCTCCTGTCCGCGATGCTGTTCTGCATCGGATTCTACGGCGTCCTGGCCCGGCGGAACGGGATCATCGTCCTCATGTCGATCGAGATCATCCTGAACGCCTCGATCCTGAACTTCGTCGCCTTCAGTTCGTACAATCACGATGCCAGTGGCCAGGTGTTCGCGCTCCTCGGGATCGCGGTCGCGGCCGCCGAGGCGGCCGTCGGGCTCGCGGTCTTCCTCTCGATCTACCAGACGCACGGCACGATCGAGCTCGACAAGATCCGGTTCCTCAAGTGGTGAGCCATGATCGCCTACGAGTGGGTCGTCTGGCTCATCCTGCTGTTTCCGCTCGCCGCGTTCGTAATCGTCGGGCTCGTGGGCCGTCGGCTCCCGGAGGGAGGCGGCCCGGTCGTCGTTGGCGCGATGGCCGGATCGTTCGTCCTCTCCGTGTATGTGTTCGTCCAGGTGCTCATGCAAGGAGCACTTGGCGGGAACTTCAGCCAGACGATCGTGGGATACGTGTGGCTTCCGGGCCTCCTCCCCGAGGACGCGATCCGCATCTCCCTCCTGATCGACAACCTGAGCGCCTTGATGCTCGTCCTCGTGTCGTTTTTGTGCCTCCTCATCTTCGTGTATTCGCTCGGCTACATGCATGAGGAGGATGGGAAGCCGCGGTACTACGCCGAGGTCAGCCTGTTCGCGACGGGAATGCTCGGGACCGTCAGTGCAGACAACTTCCTCCAGCTCCTGATTTTCTGGGAGATCATGGGGCTCTGCTCGTACCTGCTGATCGGCTTCTGGTACCACAAGCCCGAGGCCGCGGCGGCCGCGAAGAAGGCGTTCCTCGTGACCCGCGTCGGGGATGTCGCGTTCCTCGTCGGCGTCCTCGTGATCTGGAACGTCTTCGACACACTCTCGTTCGTGGACATCCAACGGAAGATGGCGTCTCTGTATCCGAACCAGCTCACGCCCCAGCTCCTCACCTTGATCCCACTCCTCCTGTTCGGCGGTGCGGTCGGGAAGAGCGCGCAGTTCCCCCTGCACGCGTGGCTGCCCGACGCCATGGAAGGCCCGACGACCGTGAGCGCGTTGATCCATGCCGCGACGATGGTCAAGGCCGGCGTCTACCTCACGGCTCGCGCCTTCATCTTCCTCGTGCCCCTCTCACCCCTGGTCACCCCGCCGTTCACAGCGATCCTCGCGATCGCGGCGATCGGCGGCTTCACGACGATCTTCGCGGCGACGATGGCCGTCGTGAACTTCGACATCAAGAGGGTCCTCGCGTTCTCGACGATCTCTCAGCTCGCGTACATGTTCCTCGGCCTCGGAGCGGGCGCGTACCTGATGGCGAAGGACCCCTCCCGGGATTCCGCCGGATACAGCGCCGCCCTGTACCACCTCTTCAACCACGCGTTCTTCAAGGCCCTCCTCTTCCTCGGGGCGGGCAGTGTCATCCATGCCGTCCACACGAACGACATGCGGGAGATGGGCGGCCTCTCGAATCCGATGCCCGTGACCTCGAAGGCGATGCTCTTCGGTTCCCTCGCCCTCGCGGGCATCATCCCCTTCAGCGGCTTCTTTTCGAAGGGGGAGATTCTCTCGATCACGTTCGACGCGGGGTCGGAGCAACCCGTGTTCTACGTGCTGTATGCGTTCGGCGTCATCACCGCATTCCTCACCGCGTTCTACGTGTTTCGACTGTGGTTCATGACCTTCTGGGGAGAGTACCGCGGCCACGAGCACCTGCACGAATCGCCGCCCGTGATGACGGTCCCCCTGATGATCCTCGCGGGCTTCGCCCTCGTGTCCGGCCTGCTGGCGTATCCGATGCAGGGCTTCGGCAATCTCGTGTTCTTCAATCATCCCGCGGCGGTGCTCCCGCTCGTCGGCGCACCGATCCAGGACTACCTCCTCGAGGGCGTCTCGATGGGGGTTGCCGCCCTAGGCCTCGCACTCGCGTGGGCGGTCTACGCGACGAAGCGCATCCCGGCGGAGCGCTTCACCGCCTCCCGGGGGACGGCGTTCCTGCACCGCATGCTGACGAAGCGGTACTGGATCGACGATGCGTACGACGCGTTCGGCCGGACCGTGGTGTACGGGGTCGCACGGGGTCTCGACTGGTTCGACCGAAAGGTCATCGACGGGATCGTGAATGCGGTCGGCCGTGGCGGCCTCGCGACCGCCACCGGGACGGACGCATTCGACCGACGGGTCATCGACGGCGCCGTCAACGCGGTGAGCTTCGAGACGGTGCGGACGAGCGTGCGGCTCCGGCAACGGCAGACGGGCCAGGTCCAGAACTATGCGTGGGTCGTCGTGCTGGGGATCGTGGTCGTTGTAGCCTTGGTGTTCGGGATTTCCTTCATCCAGCGGTGGCTGGGGGGTCGATGAGATGTCATACATCCTGACGCTCCTCGTGCTCGTCCCGCTCGTCGGCTCGGTCGCCGTATGGGTCGCGGGGATCACCCAGCGGACGGCGAAGTGGATCGCGCTCGGCTTTAGCCTCGTCGAGACGGGGCTCACGACGCTACTCCTCGTCGGTTTTGTTGAACCGGCTTGGGCCTTCGCGTTCGGAGCTCCGACCTTCACTCGACCGCCGACCGCGGGCCTGTTCGTACCGCTGTACTACATGGAGCGGTACACCTGGTTGTCCAATTTCGGGATCACCTACATCGTCGGCGTGGACGGGCTCAGCCTTCCGCTCATCTGGCTGACCGCACTCTTGACGACCCTCGCGGTCGTCTTCCACTGGGACGAGGAGAACCGCCCGCAAGCGTTCTTCGGCCTCTTCCTGTTCCTCGAGATGGCCCTCGTCGGCGTCTTCATGTCCCTCGACCTCCTGCTCTTCGCCGTCTTCTGGGAGCTCGTCCTCCTCCCGATGTTCTTCTTGATCGGCATCTGGGGTGGGCCCAACCGACGGTACGCGGCGCTGAAGTTCCTGATCTTCACGCACGTCGGGTTCGTCATCATGCTCCTCTCGATTTTCGCGTTGTTCTTCAACAGCGCGGACGTGAACATGGCTGTTTACGGGGTGAATGCGAACACGCTCGACATGACCGCGTTCTTGGACGGTGCGCTGCGGCACGAGATGGGGGCGCTCGGGTACTTGACGCTCGGGCTCCAGATTCCGATTTTCGCGGCGTTCTTGATCGGGTTTTTGGTAAAGCTTCCGTCGTTCCCGTTCCACACATGGCTCCCGGACGCCCATGTCGAAGCGCCGACAGGCGGCTCCGTCATCCTGGCGGGCGTTATGCTGAAGATGGGCGGCTACGGAATCTTCCGGATCAACTTCGGCATGCTGCCGGATGCCGCGCGGGACCTGTGGTGGGTCCTCGCGATCCTCGGGACGATCTCAATGGTCTACGCCGCGTTCGTGTGCCTCGCCCAAGTCGACCTGAAGCGGCTCATCGCCTACAGCTCGATCGGCCACATGGGGTTCGTCCTCCTCGGAGCATCGAGCCTCACGGTGATCGGAGTCCAAGGCGCGATCTTCCAGCTCTTCAACCACGGGATCATCACAGCGATCCTGTTCATGCTCGCCGGTTCCGTGAAACACGCGACGGGCACGCGGGACATCCCGGAGTTGCAAGGCCTCGCGAAGGCGATGCCGCAATTCTCCTTCGTCCTCGCGATCGGATTCTTCGCGTCGCTCGGGCTTCCGGGCCTCAACTCGTTCTGGTCCGAGTTCATGGTCTTCGTCGGGACGTACGGATCGCCGAATCTCGACACGATGCGGCGGTTGATCATCATCCCGCTCATCTCGATCGTCGTCACGGCCGCGTATTACGTCTACACGATGCAGCGCATCTTGTTCGGAGACGTCCCGGAGAAACTCGGCCAACCGCACGACCTGTTGCCCTGGGAACGCGTGTCGTACGGCGTCCTCGTCGCGCTCGTCTTCCTGGTGGGCTTCTTCCCATTGCCGTTCCTCGGGATGATCAACGCGTACACGAGCGCCTCGCTGCCGTGGCTCGGGGGCTTCTGAGATGCTGCTCGACTTCCCGATCTTGACGCTTGTCGTCCTCCTCCCAGGGATCGGGGCCGTCTTCACGTACCTGACCTCATCCGACAAGGCCGCGCGAGCGGTCGCCCTGGGATTCTCTCTCGTTGTCCTCGGGCTCGCGACCGTGCTGCTCCTCGGGTTCGTCTGGCCGGACCTGGTGTCCCTGCCGACGTTCGTTAACGGCGGCCACGTGTACTATGCCGTCGAGAAGTCGCCGTGGGTCTCGATTCCGACACTGAACGTGAACTACTTCCTGGGGGCCGACGAGTTGTCCGTGGTCCTTGTCTTCCTGAACTCTCTCCTTACCCCGCTCGCCCTCGCGATCAGTTGGGACGAACACCATCGTGTCGCGGCGTTCTTCGCGATGTTCCTGTTCATGGAGACGACGATCAACGGCGTCTTCCTGTCGCTCGACCTGTTCCAGTTCCTGATCTTCTGGGAGGTCGGGCTCGTGCCGATGTACTTCCTGATCGCGGTCTGGGGGGGACCGCGGCGGAGGTACGCCGCGATCAAGTTCTTCCTGTACACGTTCCTGGCGTCCCTGCCGCTGCTTCTCGCTGTCTTCGCGTTCTATTTCTATTCCGTCCCGCACACGTTCGACATGACCGAGATTATCAAGACCTCGCCGATTCCGCCTGGATTGGTCGGCGACCTCATGTTCGTCGCTTTGCTCATCGCGTTCGGCACGAAGCTCCCGACGTGGCCGCTGCACACGTGGCTGCCGGACGCCCACGTCGAGGCTCCCACAGGCGGGTCGGTGATCCTTGCCGGGGTCCTGCTGAAGCTCGGCGGGTATGGTCTGATCCGGTTCAACGTCCAGATGATCCCCCGTGCGGCGCTCGACATGTGGTGGCTCCTGGCTGCCGCTGGCATCATTTCCATCTTGTACGGCGCGGTCGTGTGCCTTGCCCAGGACGACCTCAAACGGCTTGTCGCGTTCTCGAGCGTGAGCCACATGGGCTTTGTGACCCTAGGCATCGCGGCCGGGGTGTACGGCTTCACGATCAATGGACGGGGCGCGGTCCTCGGGTTCACGGGGGCGATCTTCCAGATGTTCGCGCACGGGCTCGTGTCCGCGGCGCTCTTCATGGTCGCCGGTTCCCTCGGCCACAAGCTCGGCACGCGGAACATCTCGGAGCTGGGCGGGATCGCGAAGAAGGCGCCGTGGATGGCGACGTTCCTGATGATCTCGTTCATGGCGTCGCTCGGCCTCCCGGGCCTCGTCGGGTTCGTCGCGGAGTTCAGCGTGTTCATCGGCGTCTACGCGGCGTTCGGCCTCCTGGTCTTCGTGCCGATCCTAACGGTCATCTTGACCGCGGCTTACTACATCTGGGCGATGCAACGCGCGATCTTCGGGCCCCCGAATCCGAAATGGGAGACGATGCCCGACCTGCACGGTTTCGAGGTCGCGCCCCTCGCCGTCCTCACCGCGTCGTTCGCGGTGTTCGGCATCCTGCCGATCGTGATCATGGGCCTCATCTCGAACTGGGCGCAGGGGATTCTGGGAGGCCTCTAACGTGTCGAGCTACGGGGTGTTCCTCCCGGAGGCGATCCTTGTGGCGACCGCGCTCGCGTCCGCGGTCCTCGGCTTCGCGTGGCGGAAACGGCCCGAGGCGCTCTGGGCGCTGTCCGCGGTCGGCACCGGCGTCGCGATCTTCGTGACACTCGACATGATGGGCCTCGGGATCGGGCGCGCCTTGAACCTCACCGTTTGGCCGTCCCCGGTCGGCACACAAGGCGACTTCGCGGCGGAGCTGAAGATGAAGGTCGACACGTTCGCCCTCTTCTTCCAGCTGATGTTCGAGTTCGTCGCGTTCCTCGTCATCGTCGGGTCGCGCGGCTTCATCCGCCCGGAGGAACCCCACCAGGGCGAGTACTACGCCCTCATGCTCCTCGCGGTCGTCGGGATGATGTTCACCGCGGCCGCGACCGATCTTTTCGTCCTCTTCCTCGCGTTCGAGACGTCGAGCCTGAGCACCTTTGCCCTCGTCGCATTCCGCAAGAAGGACAAGCAGGCGACGGAGGCCGCCGCGAAGTTCTTCATCATCGGGGCGGTCAGCTCCGGCATCATCCTGTTCGGCATCTCCTTGATCTACGGCATCGCGGGCACGACCTCGATCGGCGCGACGACGGACCTCGTGCGGTTGGGGAGCGCGGCCGGACTCAACCTCGCGAAGAACCCCGCGATCGAGCCGCCTTTGATCATCGCGCTCGTTTTCTTGATCGCGGGCTTCGGTTTCAAGGTCGCCGTCGTCCCGTTCCACATGTGGGCCCCCGACGTGTACCAGGGATCACCGACGACGATCAGCGTCCTTCTGACGTCGGCCTCGAAGAATGTCGGGATCGTCGCGTTGTTCCGCGTCTTCCTGATCGGCCTGTTGAGCGTCCAAGTGGACTGGGTCGCGACGCTCGCGATCCTCGCAATCGTGACGCAGACGGTCGGGAACGTCCTCGCGATCCCGCAGCGATCGATCAAGCGCATGCTAGCGTACTCGAGCATCGCCCAGGCGGGGTACATCCTCATCGCTCTCGCCGTGGGGGCGGTCGCGTTGACGGCGGGCGATCTTACAGTCCCGGCGGCGACCCGAGACCTCGCCGCCACGGTGGCCGTGTACGGCCTCGTCGGCGGCATGCTCCATGTCTTCGTCTACGGCGCGATGAAGGCGGGATCGTTCCTCGTCGTCGCGGGCACGGAGTCGCAAGGGATCGCGGACGACATCGAGGCGTACAAGGGCCTCAGCCGGCGCATGCCGTTCCTCGCGTTCTCGATGCTCGTGTTCCTGCTCAGCCTCGCGGGGATCCCACCCATGGGTGGGTTCTTTTCGAAGTTCGTGTTGTTCTCGAGCGCCGTGAGGGCCGCATCGTTCAACGAATGGTACCTCGCCTTGGCGGTGGCCGGCGTCCTGAACAGCGCGCTCTCCTTGTATTATTACGCGCGCGTGATCTGGTACATGTACATCCTGGAACCGGAGCCCGGGGCGGCGAAAGTAGCGGCCCCCCGGGCGATCCAAGCATCCGTGTTCATCGCCCTCGCGATCGTCATGCTGACGGCAATCCTCGCGGTGTTCTTCCTCGGGTACCTGACCGACGCGGGCCGCTCGTTCTTCGGGTTCTGAGCCGGCTCTTGCGGCTCCCGGCCCCCTCCCCCGCGAAGGCTTTTATCCGTCCCCGGGCGCATGGGGAGGACGCATGGGCTCTCCGGAATCCGGCGGTCGCGTCGTCCTCCATGTCGACATGGACGCGTTTTACGCCGCCGTCGAGATCCGCGAGAACCCGGCCCTCGAAGGCAAGCCGGTCGTCGTCGGCGCGGACCCACGAGAGCATCCTCGGGGCGTCGTCTTGACGGCGAGCTATGAGGCCCGCCAATACGGCGTTCGCTCGGCCATGTCGTGCGTCGAGGCGGCCCACCGCTGCCCTCAATTGGTGTTTGTCCCGCCCCATTTCGAACTGTACGGCCGAGTCAGCGGGGAGATCATGGACACCCTCCGCACGTTCGCGGACCGGCTACAGCCTTCCGGGATTGAGGAAGGGTACCTCGATGTCACGATACGGAGTGGCGGCAACTATGCACGCGCCGAGGAACTCGCCCGTGAGATCAAGTCCGCGATTCGAACACGACATCGTCTGACCTGTTCGATCGGAATCGCGTCGACGAAAGCGGTGGCGAAAATCGCCTCGGACATTCAAAAGCCGGACGGTCTCACCGTTGTGCCGCGGGATGCGGTGGCGGAGTTCCTCGCACCGATTTCCGTCCGGAAGATCTTCGGCGTCGGCCCCAAGACCGCCGAGCGGCTGAAGGAACTCGGCATCGAATCGATCGCAGACCTCCAAGAGTACAACCGCGAGGATCTCGTAGAGCTCCTTGGCGCCTACGGGGAATACCTCCACGACGTGGCGATGGGCCGAGACGCGGAGGAGGTCGTCGAGCCGAGCGGTCCGCCGGAATCGATCAGCACGGAGATGACCTTCGAGCGGGACCAAGACGCCTACGACGCAGTCTGGCCGGACCTCGAGGCGATGGCGAAGTCGCTCCACGAGCAGCTCCTCCATGAGAAGTACGCGTACCGAACGGTGACCCTGAAGACGAAGTACTCCAACTTCGAGATTCGCACGCGCTCGAAGAGCCTGAGGATTCACACGACGGACCTCGAGCCAATTCTCATCCTGAGTCAGACGATGCTGAAAGAGGTCCTCGCCTCCGGTCGGAAGGTTCGCCTCGTCGGGGTTCGATTGTCGAACCTGCTCGAGCGCGCGGCACCGCAGACCACGCTGGCAAAGTGGACGACCGTGCCGGGCCCGCTCACCGAATCGTGAACCCGCCCGACACGACGATTTCGACCGGGATCTCCTCGAGCGTGCGCGGGACTGCGGCGAGGATCTTCGGGTTGTCGTCCTTCACGTAGACGCAGATGCAGTCCTTGCCCTCTTTCTGCGTGATCCCGACGCCGACGACCCCGGGAATGCGCATCAGGCGCGCTTCGTGCTTGCGCTTGACCGCCTTGGCCGTGAGCATCGTCGGGACCCGGAACGCGCTCCTTGCATATAGGGGCTGTAAGTCAGAACAGACGTTTCTGTCTGCGCCACAGGACAAGAGCGACCAGGAAGATCGCGACGAGAGCCCAGAAGCCGAAAAGAAACACGATGAACTCAGAGGCCGAGAACGCAGGCCCCACCGAGAGGAGAACGGCGAGGTATCCAAGGCCCGCCCACATCAGGAAGATGAGATAGCCCCGGCTCACCGCTGCGAAGCCTCCCTGGATCGGCACAGCATGTTCCTCGCTGGCGTTTCGCACGTAGCTCAGGGTGACTAGGAGCATGAGGAAGACGAGGGTTTCCGCGGCCAGAATTTCCAGCGCGGCCTTCGACAAGGTGAGGGCGTATGCAGCAAGGGCCGATCCCAATGTGACATGCGCCGACACCGCCGCGAGAAGGTACCTCGCATGCTTCCCCCCTCGCGACGCCCCCCAGGTCACCGGATCCCGTAGGCGAGACCCGGCTCATGCCTATTTGCCCGCGGCGTGGTGTAACAGGAATGGCGCTTCACGGAATAGATCCGCGGAGGCCCAGCGTCCGAGTTCACGGCGGAGGCGGCCGGATGAAGCCGTCCTGCATGAGGGACTTCGTCTCGTCGCGGGCGCGGCGAATCATCTCGAGGGCTCCCTGATAGAGCTCGTCGCGGGTCTTCGTCACGCGGGCGATCCCCTGGCCCATCGCCTTCAGCCCGACCGCCGTGGCCTCCCGGGCGAACACGTCGATCTCTTCCATCGTCGGCACGATGTGGGTCTCGTCGAGCCCTTTTTCCTCCGCGACCTTGGCGAGTTCCTCCGCGGCCGCGATGCACATCTCGTCGGTGATCGTGCGCGCGCGCACGTCGAGCGTCCCGCGGAAGATCCCCGGGAATCCGAGGGAGTTGTTGACCTGGTTCGGGAAGTCGGAGCGGCCCGTCGCGATGACCCGTGCGCCGGCCTCCGCGGCCTCCCACGGCCAGATTTCCGGAACCGGGTTCGCGATGACGAACAAGATCGCGCCTTCCGCCATCGACGCGACCCACTCCTTCCGGATGACGCCGGGCCCGGGCTTCGCGGCCGAGATGACGACGTCGGCGTCCTTCATCGCCTCCGCGATCCCGCCCTCCCGGTCCCCGCGGTTCGTGACGAGGGCGAGCTCCCACTTCTCCGCGTAGGCGTTCGCGGCGGCCTCGATGTCCTCCCGGTGGCGGCCGACGATCCCCTTCGAGTCGACGAGGATGATGTGCTCCGGCTTCGCCCCGGCGGCGATCAGCAGTTTCGCGGTCCGGATGTTCGACGCGCCTGCGCCGACGAGGGTGATCGCGACGTCGGGGATCTTCTTCCCGACGACCTTCAGGGCGTTGATGACGCCCGCGAGGTTGATTGTCGCGGTCCCCTGCTGGTCGTCGTGCCAGACCGCAATCTCGCATTCCTTCCGCAGCCGCTGAAGGATGTAGAAGCACTTCGGCTGCGCGATGTCCTCCAGGTTCACGCCGCCGAACGAGGGGGTGATCAGCTTGACCGTTTCGATGATCTTCTCGGGGTCCTTCGTCGCGAGCGGAATCGGGAACGCGTCGACGCCGCCGAGGTACTTGAACAGGAGCGCCTTGCCTTCCATGACGGGCAGGCCGGCCTCCGGTCCAATGTCGCCGAGGCCCAGCACCCGCGTCCCGTCCGTGACGATCGCGACCTGGTTCCACTTGTTCGTGAGGGTCCAGACCTTGTTCGGATCCGCCTTGATGTCGAGGCAGGGCTGCGCGACGCCGGGCGTGTACCAGATCGCGAAGTCGTTGAAGGTCCGAACGGGTACCCGCGGCACAATCTCGATTTTGCCCTGGTAATACGGATGGTATTTCGCGGACTGTTCCTTCGGAAGGTTCGCCCGGCGCAGGTTCTCCTCAACCTCATCCGGGGTCGGCGTCTTCACGGCCTTTTCGCCGGTCCGCTTCTTTGTGGCCACCTGAACACCGAAAAGCGACGGGCCGCTGAGACGGACGATGTCGCTTAAACTTTTGGTCCCAACTCGGTTGCGGTTTCGAAACGATTCGCTCGCGGTGCCGGAGATCGTCACTTTCGCGCACCTCTCCTCCCCGAAGGACCATGTTGATCGGATGGTTTCGATAAGATTGTCGAAAACGGTGAGTCCGATGAGTCGTCGATCAACGATGCGCCGGGTCCGGAAGGGCAAGGCTCACGGCCGGGAATCGGGGTACCTCATCACATGGGATGTGAACAGCGCCGATCGCATATCCGTCAATCGACTCCGCAGGTTCGTCTATGGTGACTCGACGCGGCACGACGGGAAGGAGTACCGCTACCGGGGGTTTGTTGAGAAAGACGGGGTTCGGTATCTAGGCCAATCCGTTCTGTTCGTCCGCCCTCACGCGCTCTCGGAAATCGTGGAGTTCCTCGCCCGTCACTCGATCGACCACGAAGTAACGGCCGCAACAGTGGGCTAGCGTTTTCGATAATTTGATCGAAATCAGGAGTGCGATTGGAGAACCCCACTCCGGGGCGGGCCCGACTTTTTCGATAATCCTGTCGAAATGGGACGTCGAAATCTCGTCCGCCCTCCGGGGGCCACGACGTGCGAACAGGCTTTTCGATAATTTAGTCGAAACCGCCCTGAAGGTTTATCAGCGGCCGTTGCCTCGAACGTGACGTGCTCGTGGCGGTTGTCGATCGGTCGGGTCGGGGTGGCACGCGGAAGGTGAAAGCGGCGTTCGAGGAGGTCACGGAAAAGTACGCGGCGCACGGACTCGCGCTCCGACTCCCGGTCACAGCGGAAATCGCCCGGATGGCGATCATGGGGGCGTCGAAGTCTACCTCGGATCGGCACACCCTTTTCGTCTCCGCGAGGGCCGTGGAGTCCGACCTGCTCGATGGCCTGATCGCCCACGAGATGGGCCACATGCTGCGGACGGAGGCCGGCCATCCTTCGCACAACTCCGAGGTGTTCGGTGCCCTTCAGCACGAGGTCAAGATTCCGCGGGCTGCCGAGGGGGCCTTCGGGCAAGCGTTCAACCACATCCAGGACGTGTACGCGGACGACTTGTCTTTCCTGGTCTTCGCGACGGACGGCAGCGACCGAGCGTACGAGTTCTTCGCGGCGTGGGTCGACGGGAACACGAGCGCAGGCGGGACGAACCGGTGGCAGAACATCGGCCTGGCCACGAGCAACGGGTTCGCGATCGGCAACCTCCTTCGGCACAAGCTCATCGCGTCCAACGACAAACTGTGGGATCTCGCGCGCTCGTTTGATCAGAAGTCAGGTTTCTCCCTCGTGGACGACCTCGCGGCCTTCTACGCGAATCTGCCGTCGGATCCCGCGCCCGCGGCGTTCGTCGGCGAGGTGAAACGCCTCGCGCAGCTCATGTCCCGAGCCGCCGCGACGTAATTGCCGCAACGTTTAATACCCGCGTCTCGCTGATTCGGACTCCTCCGGGTGACACTTGCCAGAAGAGCTTGAGACCGCACAGATTCCGCCCCACATCATGGCGGCGATGCGCGAGCGCATGAAGATGGCGCAGCGCATGTCCCGCATCAAACACAAGATTGTCGTGATGTCAGGCAAGGGCGGCGTGGGCAAGACCTCGGTGGCCGCGAACCTCGCCGTCGTGCTGGCCGAGGAAGGCCCGGTGGGACTCGTCGACGCGGACGTGACCGGCCCGGACATCGCCATGATGATGGGCGTCGAGGACGCCCACGTGAAGGCGACGGAAACCGGGATGGAACCCACCGTCGGGCCCGCCGGCGTCAAGGTCATCTCGATGGCGCAGCTGATCGACCGGGACACCGCGATCGTCTGGCGCGGACCGCTGAAGATCAAGGCGCTCAAGCAGATGCTCTCCGATGTGGAGTGGGGGGACCTCGACTACCTGGTGATCGACCTGCCGCCCGGGACGAGCGACGAGCCGCTCAGCATCGCGCAGGAGATCCCTGACGCGGACGGCGCGGTCGTCGTGACGACGCCCCAGGACGTGTCCCTCCTCGATGTCCGCAAGTCGATTGCCTTCGCCAAGGCCGTCAAGATGGACATCCTCGGCGTCATCGAGAACATGAGCGGATTCGTGTGCCCGCACTGCGGCAAGGAGACCGCCATCTTCAAGGTGGGCGGCGGGGAGGCGGCCGCGAAGGAACTCGGCCTGCCGTTCCTCGGGCGCGTGCCGCTCGACCCGCGGATCGTGATTGGCGGGGATGCGGGCAAGCCGTTCGTGATCGAGCACCCGGACTCCGAAGCGACGAAGGCGTTCCGCGGGATCGTCAAGAATCTGAAAGGCCGCCTGAAGGAAGCGAAGCCGAGGCCGACAGGTCCCCTCGCGAAGTAGCCGCCCTAGTAGGTCAGGTCCACCGGGCGACGAGCGACTCGATCTCGGGTCGCGGGACGGCCCCGATGATTCCGTCGACGAGCCGGCCGTCCTTGAACAGCAACATCGTCGGGATCGACGTCACCTGGAATCGGCTTGGCATCCGAGGATTCTCGTCGACGTTCAACTTCCCGAGGCGCAGGCTTCCGGCCCGGGCCTTGGCGACCTCTTCCAGTACGGGCGCGACCCGGTGGCATGGTCCACACCAGTCCGCCCAGAAGTCCACGAGGATCAGGCCGGGTCGGCGAACCTCCTCGTCGAACGTGGCATCCGTGAGCCGGATTGGACCCGACCAGCCCGCGCTCGTCGGTTTCGGCGCGGAGGCCCCCGCCATCAGCTCGCGCATCTTGCGGGCACGAATCGCGGCGAGTTCCGGGTCCTCCACGGGAACTCCCACCCGCACGCCGGATAAAAGGGTTATGACCCGAGCCTACCGCGAGATCTTCGCCACGGTGCCGAAGTCCTCGGCCAGGGGACCGAGCAGCTTGACTTCGCGGCGGACAAGGGCAATCTCCCGCTCGTTGAAGGCCGTCGGGTCGAACGGCACGAGGAGGATCGAATCCCGCATCACCACGGACTCGTTTAGGTCATGCAGGAGCGCCAAGACGGAGCCGAAATCGTTGTGGGACACGAGGTATTCGAAGCCGTCCAGGAGGACGATGGATTTCTCGCTCACTTCGATGAAGTGCTCGACCGCCATCGCGACCTTCTCCGGAGGACTCGGTCGGACCGCGTTCTTCTCCGTCGCGACACGGCTGAGCCAAAGGATCGGCGTTCGCTCGAGCCCGTACTCCGTCATGACGGTCTTCGGCGCCCGGCGGGTGATGCACAGCCCCTGCGCGCCGTGCGTCACAGAGTCTTTGAAGATCTCGAACGCCTGGCTCGCGTCCCGTTCTAGGACCGCGTACGTGTATCCGCGCTCCAAGGAGAACGTCGGTTTCGTCGGCAGATGGGCCTCCGCCTCCGGGACGATGAGCTCTTGGAGGAACGACTTCTCGCGCACGCCGTACGCGATGAGCCCGACGAGCGCCATCTCGAGGATGAAACCCGGGGCCCGCAGGTCGATCCCATAGTTCGGGAGGAGGATCTCGAACAAGAGTTCGCCCACGGCGAATCCCGAAATCCCGAAGATGATGAGGAACGTATCCCGGCGGACCTCTTCGCCCGCCTTCGTCCGCCGCATGTGGATGCTGAACCGGTACGGGGCGAAGAGGATGACCGTCGCCACCGCGACGCCATTGACGAAGAGGAAGTACGGCTCCAAGGACAGGATCGTCGGGTTCACGGACACGATCGTCACGGGCGAAACCCAGATCGTGACGATTGCGAGGATCATCACGAACAGGTAGAACACGTACGAGTTCGGGAACTCCTCGGTCATGTAGCGCCAGAAATCCTTGGGCGAGCTGATGGCCGGGGTCGTCGCGATGACGATGAAGGCGCCGATCGTGGTCCCGAACAGGTAATCGAACATTCCCTGCACGCGCTTCGAGAGGAGGACGCCCGCCTTGATGGCGGCAACGTCGGTCCCGCTCGCCTGGATCGTGTACACGTTGATGAGGACGTTCAAGATCACCGCACCCACGAGCAGGAAGGTGGCGGAAAGGAGGACGTGCTTCTGAAAGACTTGGTGGGTCTTCTGTCTCGCAATCGCGATGATGATGATGATCGAGAGGAACAGCGCGCTCCCGACGCTCAGATACGTGACAATGCTCGCGCTATCTGCCAGGGCGATTCACCCCGTCATCGTATCGCCGCGGTGGGGTTCGGGCCTATTTAAGCGGTCCTCGCTTGTTATCGAACATGATTGCACTCCTTTCCGCCGCGCGTTCTCAACGTCCAGAATCACCCGCGCGAATGAGCGCATGGGCCTTCATACGGACTCCGAGCCAACCTCGATACGGTCGAGGCCATGGGCGTCGAGAATCCCCTCGGGCTGGGAATCAACCGCGAGGACTTGGACCTGCTGTCGAGGACCGTCGCTCGACTCGGAGGGTACGCAGAGGGTCTCTTCGATTACCACGAGTTCGGCTTCGACAAGGCCGCCCTTCGGGAACACATCACGAAGGTGTCGGCGTTCATCCATGGCCTCAAAGACATCGCGGGCCCGGGCGGAATTCCGCTTCGCCCTCCAAACATTCCGCCGGGCGCGTTCTGGGAGGACCAGGGCGAGACGTGGAACTACCTGCAGACGTTGCGGTTCGCCGCGGGGGCGACGATGATGACGGAGCAGTGGCGGCCGTACATGTCACCGCAAAACCTACAGCGTGCGCTGACCGCCCAGATCTTCCACAAGTGCCAGATCGGGATCCTGGACGACCTGATCGACAAAGGCAACTACTCCTACCTGGAGGCCAAGGACCTCCACCACGTCGTCCTCAGCTCAATGATTGACCCGGACTTTGAGTCCACGACGTTCACCAAGCGGCTCGTCGCGATGCTCAAGCAGGAGCAAGTCCCGCTGTTCGACCTGATCAACAGCATCACGCGGGGCTTCAACGGCCTGTGGAACAACTCGCCGCAGGGAAACGCCTACTTCTATCAGGTGGAAGTCCTCAGCGACCGCATCGCGCTCGGCCAGGCGCTCACCATGTTCCACAAAGAATCTCTGTTCAGCATCCCCAAGATGCGCAAGCTTTCCGAGGCATTCTATGCCCCTTCCGAGGACCTGACCTGGTGGGAGAAGCTGGGAGCCCACACGAGCGCGGCGACGATGTACAACCTCATCGACATGGCTTTCACGAATGAGCATTTCGACCTGAAGGCGCTGCCGAACTTCCTGACAGGCTGGTACTACTACGACGCCGCGATCATCCTCATGGACCATATCGTGAGCATCTACCAAGACCTTCGAAACGGGATTGCGAACCTCTCCCTCATCGCGATGCGGGAGGACGAACTGAGCGGGCTCACGACCTTGAAGGGCTACAACCCGCACCTGACGATGGACGACTACGACCAGCATCTGCGAAGGATCGCATACCTCACCTCGAAAGGCCTCGAGTTCGTAGACAAGGACTTCCACGACGAGTCGATGTACTATCCGTTCATCACGATCATGATGCCCGTCGTCATGATGGCGGACTGGATCGGGAACCGGGACGACATGATCCATGCATTCCTCGACTCGATCGCGCCCGCGATCAAGCGCGTGGCCGGCAACGGAAACGTGCCGACGCGGGCGATCGTTGAGGTCGCGGACGAAGTCGGTCGCCCGGCGTAAGGCCCGCGTGTTTTCTCCCGTCGCCAAGTTCCTCGCCGCGGTCTCGACAGGGTCGGCTCTCCGGAGCAGAGACGCCGCTCGCGTATGCCGCAAATCGTTAAATAACCCCAGACGATAGCACAAATTGGGACCGCCCGGATGACGCTTCCCATGGATTTTGGCGTGGCCGCGGAAATGGCCCTCGTCGAAGCGAAGATCCGGAAAAGCATCGTGTCGGAAGAGCCGCTCCTCGAGGACATCGCGCGCTACGTGATCGAGGCGGGTGGCAAGCGAATCCGTCCGATGGTCACCCTCCTCGCGTTCAAGGCCCTGCGCGGCCAAGACATCGGCCAGGCGATCGACCTTTCCGCAGCGCTCGAGCTCATCCATTCCGCGACGCTCATTCACGACGACATCAACGACGGAGGCGAGATGCGCCGCGGGCGGCCCGCGGCCTACAAGAAGTTCGGACTGCAGAACGCCCTCATCACGGGGGATTTCCTGTTCGTCAAGGCGTTCGGCATCGGCGGGAAGTTCGACGCGGACATCGTCGAGCTCACGGCCGACGCCTGCGCCGCGCTCGCGGAAGGCGAGATCCGGCAGAAGCGCCGTGCCTTCGACATCCGGGTGACGGAAGGCGACTATTTCGACATCGTCACGCGAAAGACGGCGCGGCCGATCATGGCCGGCGCGAAGATCGTCGGACTCGTCGCGGGAGCGCGTCTGGAGCATGTCGAGGCCGTCGGCGACTACGGCCTCAACCTCGGGATTGCGTTCCAAATCGTGGACGACATCCTCGATGTCGTCGGGGATGGCGCGCTCCTCGGGAAACGTGCGGGAACCGACCTCCGCGAGGGGAACATGACCCTCCTGACGATCCACGCGCTGAACGACGGCGGATCGATTGACGCGCGCGCGCTCTCGCGCCTCATCGCGAAACGACGCAAGCGGGAGGACGAGGTCCAGCGAGCGCTCACCTTGATCCGGGACTCCGGCGCGGTCGAAAAAGCCCGTGCAAAGGCGTTCGAGTACGGGCAACTCGCGAAGAAGTCCCTCGACCCGATCCCGGACAGCGACGCGAAACAGAGCATGATCCGACTCGTCGATTTCGTGCTATCTCGCGACGTCTGAGGGAGCCGATGCCCTCGCCCTACGACGTGATCGTCGTCGGCGCCGGCCCGGCGGGGGGTACGGCGGCCCGCTACGCGGCGCGCAACGGTCTGAACGTCCTCCTCCTCGACAAGCGGAGGGAGGTCGGCGTGCCCGTGCAGTGCGGGGAGTACGTTGCCGAGAACGACGAGATCCGCGCACTATTCCCGACGGTCGGCGAGCTCGACGATCTCATGGAGGTCCCCCACCGGGTCCGGGAGGTCGACACCCCCGTCATCCGGATTTGGTCCCCGAACGGCCGCCGATACGACGTCCCGTTCCGCGGCTTCACCGTGCGGCGGGACCGGATGGACCAAGGGATCGTGGCCCAGGCCACCCGGGAGGGCGCGGAGCTGATGACCGAGACGACCGTCCACGGGGTCCACGGAGACGAGGTCGAGACGAACCGAGGGACGTTCCGCGGCAAGATGGTGATCGGTTCCGACGGCCCGCGGTCCACGGTCGCGAAGTCGGTCGGACTCGCGTGGCCCGTGTCGGCACCCGCGATGAGCGCGACGGCCACGGGGGAGTTCGGCGACGCGACGGACATGTTCTTCGGGAACCTCGCGCCGGGTGGATATGCGTGGATCATCCCGAAAGCGGGATGCGCGAACGTCGGCCTGGGGACGTGGCAACACTTTCACGGGAATCTGCGGGACCTGTTCGATCGGTTCGTCGCCCGGCGGCGTCTCGAGCCGGGCAAGGCGACGGGAGGTTTCGTCCCGGTGCTTGGACCGCCGCCGCGGACCGTGAAAGGCAACGTGATGCTCGTCGGGGACGCCGCGGGGATGGTCATGGCGACGAACGGGGGCGGCAACAACCTCGCGATGATCGCGGGTCGGATCGCGGGCCTCACCGCCGCCGACCACCTCCTCGACGGCACCCCGCTCGACGCATACGAATCCCGGTGGCGGTCCGCCATCGGAGGGCCCTTGGCGGAGGGCGTGCGGATCAAGCGGATCGCGGACCGGTTCTTCGGGAGCGATCGTCTCCTCGAGGTGGCCATGCTCTTGCTGGGGCGGCGTCGCATGGCTCGCGCGATCCGCTGTCAGCGCCTCTTCCTCCCGGGCGCCGCGAAGGTCTTATAGACGCCCGGCACATCGACCGCGGAACAGATGGACTTCCAGTTTCTCGGTGGCGCCTCGGAGGTCGGCCGCCTCGGGATGATCTTGAAGAAGGGACCGATCAGCCTCCTCTTTGACTACGGTCTCCTGCCTCGCGATCCGCCGCAATACCCGATGCCCGCGCCGCCCGTGGACGGGATGTTCATCAGCCACGCCCATCTCGACCACACCGGGATGATCCCCTGGGTTACCCGCCGCCAAGACCTCGACGTCGTGCTGACGCCGCCGACCGCGGACGTCGCAGACCTCCTGCTCCAGGACAGCCTCAAGATTGCGGACGCGGAAGGATTCGACGCGCCGTTCGATGACCGCGACCTTCGGACCGCACGGCGCCGCTTCCGGACGATCGACTTCGGCGACAACGTCGACATCGGGGACCTCGAGGTCACGGCGCATCCCGCCGGACACATCCCGGGCGCGACGATGTACGAGGTGAACGGCACCGAAACCACGCTCTTCACGGGGGACCTGCACACGCTGACCACGGACCTGGTCTGGGGCGCTCGGCCCGTGAAGTGCGACACGCTGTTCATCGAGTCGACGTACGCGGGCCGACAGCATCCGGAACGGCTCAAGTCGGAACATGCGTTCCTCCGGAAAATCGAACAGGTCGTGAACCGCGGCGGGCTCGCGCTCGTCCCCTCCTTCGCGGTCGGGCGTACGCAGGACGTCATCCTGACGCTCGCGAAAGCCCGTCACGAGGTCTGGCTCGATGGGATGGGGAAGAAGGTGAATTCGATCTACGTCGAGAGCCCGGAGTACGTGCGGTCCGTGAAGAAGCTGCGGCAGGCGATGCACCGCGTCAAGGTCGTCCGGAATCCGCGCGAATCGGGTCTGGCCCTCCGGGGCGAGGTGATCGTGACGACGAGCGGCATGCTCGACGGGGGTCCGGTCCTGCGGTATCTCGAAGCGATCCGCGAGGATCCGCGGAGCGCGGTCCTGCTGACCGGCTACCAGGTCGAAGGCACGAACGGACGCCGGTTGATCGACGAAGGCGTGATCGACTTGTATGGCGTGACGGTCGACATCAAGTGCGAGTGGCAGAAGTTCGACTTCAGCGCGCACGCGGGCCACGACGATCTCCTGCGGTTCATCGAAGGCTGTGACCCGCAACGGGTCGTGCTCATGCACGGGGAAAATCGCCAGATTCTTGCCGACGCGATCGAGGGGCGCGAAGTCCTCCTGCCGGAAGAGGGCAAGTGGTACTCGGTCTAGACGACGACGTTCTTCACGATCATCGCCCGCAGGGCTTTCCCGACGTACTTCAGGAGCCTGGGGTCTTCCTTGATCAGCGCCCAGCCGACTTTCGAGGGGAAATCGATGTCCCCTTTCTTCTCGATCAACAAGCGCATCTCCGGGCTGTCGAAGATGTCGAACAGCTCCTCGAACTGATCGTCCCGCAACCTCGCGAAGCTCTCGTGGATCGCGAGGTCCTTCCGCAGCTCTTTGCCGATCGACTTCGTCCACGCTTTGTGATACCGGTGGAGCACACGTGCGGAGTAGTCGTTCGCCTCGAGCGCCTCGATCACGGTGCGCGAAGCGAAGTCGGAACACGTCAGCGAGGTGAAGATCCCGCCGCCCGAGACGGCTTTCGCCTGGCACGCCGCGTCGCCGACCACGAGGACGTTGTCCGCGTACGTGCGGCGCGGGAAGCCGAGCGGGATCCCGCCGGCGATGTACAGGATCGGTTGCGCGCCCTTCGTGTACTGCTTGACCTCGGGCCGCTGGAGCATTCTCTCCAGGTACGCGTACGCGTTTCCCTCTCCAACGCACAGGCCGACCCGCGCCGTATCCCCGCTCGGGATGATCCAGCCGAAGAACCCCGGCGCGATCTCGTTCCCGATGAACAGCTTGACGAACCCGGCATCCCCGCGCACGCCGGTCATCTCGACCTCAAAGCCCGGGAGGATTTTCCTCGGCCGAAGGATGTTGAACCATTTCGCGACGTTCGAACGCACGCCGTCGCATCCGACGAGGATTTTCGCCCGGAGCGTCCTCGGCGCCCCGTCCTGATCGATCGACACGGCGACCCGGCCGTCCTCCCGTCGGGCGGACTGGGCCTGGGCCCCGAGGAACGTGTGCGCCCCCTTCCGGACCGCGTCCGTCGCGATCGCCCGGTCGAACATCGCCCGCTGCACGACGACCGCCTGCGTGTGGTGGCCGTCGATGACGAGCCTCCGGCCGGATGGCGAGAACAGCTCGGCCCCATGGACCGCGCCGATGATCGTCTCCTTACATCGCACGTACTCGAAGACGCGGGGCGTCACGAGCCCGCCGCACTGGATCGGTTCGCCGATCTCACGGTGTTCCTCGACGAGGGCGACGTCATACCCGGCGGCGGCCACCTTGCCCGCGAGGTATCCTCCGGCCGGGCCGGCGCCGATCACGACGACATCGAAGGAGCGCGCCGAGGTGACCACGTGAGGCATCACTCCTTCAGGTTCATGATGATCTCGAGGAAATTCTCCAGGTGCTTCGAGAGGGATGCGTTGTCCGTGTAGCCGCACGCGGACAAGTCCGGCGCCGCGATTAATGCCGCGGATCCGTCCACGATCACGTCCGTCGCGATGAGCCCGCGGCGGTTCACGACGCCCGCGCCCTCAGGGATCTTCTGTCCCGGCTCCGTGATGATCGTGATGCGGATCCCGCGGGCGATCGCCTGCTCGATCTTCTTCCCCATGTTCTCGCGGATCTCGGAGAATGTCGGCGTGGACACGATGCACGTTTCCGTCGCCTGATCGATCAGCTCGCCGATTTTCTCGAGGACGCGCGGTTTCGTGACGATCGTGTACACGAGCTGCGGTTCCCCCTTGGACCGCAAGACCTCGTGGAGCAGGTCGAGCTTCGCGAACGTGTCCTCCAGATGGTCGATCACGCGGCCTTTCACCTTGCTCGGCGCCTCCGGCTTGAAAATCGTGGGTCGGCCGCGGGTCGAGATCGCGAAGCCTTTCTGGCACAGGCTTTGGAGCACCTTGTACGCCGACGTCCGCGGGATGTGGGCGGTCTCCGCGATCGTCTCGGCGCTGCCGTAGCCGTGTGCAACGAGCGCGATGTAGCCGCGAGCCTCGTATCCCGACAAGCCGATCGACTCGAGGGTTTTCGTGGCCCGCTCAAACTCCAGCTCGAGGTCCACCCCGCCCGCGAGCAACTTCGACAAATCCTGCGGAACCACGGTCCACGATACCCAATGGCGGTTTTTATCTTTTCGAAAGGAAGCCGGTGCGCGCTCCTGAAATTCGAAGCAAGCCTTTATCGCGGGACCCTTTCCTTCGGCGTCCATGGGCTCGCTGCGCCCGGCGCTGCTCGCCACCCTGGCGGGCCTGCTCGTGCTCTGGAGCCTCTTTCCCCCCGCGTTCGGGCAGAATCCGTCGGGCCACATGGTCGTGACGACGGATTACGAGCTCTTCGGGACCTCCGATTTGAACGGTGGGGGCCACGTGACGTGGACCCTCACAGGGGCGAAAGCAGCGGACCTGCGTGCGAAAATCCTGCACATGTTCGACGAGTACCCGACCATTCCTCGCGGGTTCTTGTTCCAAGGCCAGTTGACCGCGGCGAATCAGGACGGCGTCCTCGAGTCCGTCGAAGGCGTGCGGTACACGGATCTCTTGGAGAACGTCCTCGAGCGTCCGGGTGGCGCCGAGGGGACGATCGCGCAGTACATGGAGCTCTATCCCTTCGATCTCCGGGAGAAGAACGCAGCAGACCCCGGCCTAGGCTTTGAGCGGAGTACGTCCGGTCTGGCGAACACGAACGTCAGCACGTCCGCCGACGTGGAGATCCGATTCCTCTTCGAGGCGAACACGACGACGCGAAACGCTCGCGTCTCCCTCTCGACCCTCGCCCTCGCGCAATCCCTGCATCGGCTCTTTTCGTACGACGCGATCCAGTCGCCGACCCTGACGCCTTCGGGACCGTATCCGGGGTCGTGGCCCTTCCTCATCGAGGGGGGCTGGCACAACATCACGACGAACAGCTGTCCACCGGGGGCCCCCAGCCCGTGTGCGGTGTTGTGGGCGGGGAACGACGCGACCGGGCGGTATGCGAACAACACGGTGGCCGCGACCCGGACGATCGCCGATCCGGCGTTCGCGACGCCGGCCTACATCCCGTTTGACCTGCGGTTCGCTTCCGATGTGTGGGCGACGTTCAACTACACGGGCCAAGTCGCGGATGCGGGAGATCGGCTCCACCTCCAGATCGCCCATGCGCCCGCTTTCACGGATTGGACGAACCTCTCCTTCGGAGCCAGCGTCGACCTCAGTCCGACCGCGCCGGGGGTCTGGTCCACCGCGACCGTCAACCTGAGCGGCTACCTCGGCGATCGAGTACGCCTCCGGTTGAACTTCACATCGAACGCCGCAGGCAGCGCGCGGGGATTCTACATCCGCGACTTCGCGCTCCACGCGCCGTCGT
>VBME01000176.1 GCA_005878995.1 Methanobacteriota archaeon
ATGAATTTCGGTGGACCCCTCCTTGGGATCTTCGCGTGTCGGCAGGAGCACATCCGGAAGATGCCGGGCCGCGTGATCGGCTTGACCCGGGACGCGAAAGGCCACCGGGCGTTCTGCATGACGCTCCAGACGCGGGAACAACACATCCGTCGGGAGAAAGCGATGTCGAACATCTGCACGAACGAGTCGCTGCTCGCGGTCGCGGCGGCCGCCTACCTGTCCGTGCAAGGCGCGAACGGGCTCCGTCGGGTCGCCGCGGAGAATATCCGGCGGGCCAAGGAGCTGGCGGCCGCAATCGACGCGATCCCGGGTTTCACCGCGCCGATGTTCCACGGGGCGCACTTCAACGAGTTCGTGGTCCAGCGGAAGAAAGGCTACGAGGCGGTCCACCGGGCCCTCCTGGCCAAGGGCGTCCATGGAGGCCTTCCACTCGCCCGACATCTCCCCGAACTGAACGACGCCGCTCTGTTCGCGACGACCGGGCGGCATACGCCGGAGGCCGTGCGGCGACTGCTCTCCGCCCTGGAGACCGTGCGATGAGCTTCCGTCAGGCGTTTTGGGATGAGCCCCTCATCACGGAGAAGCGGTCCGCGCCGGACGAGCTCGTGGACCTCGCGGACCTCGTCCCCGCGAAGATTCGTCGGGAGCGGCTCGCGATCCCGAATCTCTCGGAGCACGACGTCGTGCGGCACTTCACGCGGCTCTCGCAAATGAACTTCGGAATCGACACGGGGTTCTATCCGCTCGGCTCGTGCACGATGAAGTTCAACCCGAAGTTCACGGAAGAGCTCGCGGCCCTCCCGACCGTCGCGCGAATCCATCCGGACCAAGACGAGTCGACGGTCCAGGGAGCTCTCCGCCTCCTGTACGAGCTCCAAGACCTCCTCGCGAAGATCGCGGGGATGGACGCCGTGACGCTGCAGCCGGCGGCGGGAGCCCAAGGCGAGTATACGGGCCTCCTCCTTGCGCAGGCGTACCACCGCGACCGAGGGGAGGAACGACACCAGGTGATCATCCCGGACACGGCCCACGGCACGAACCCGGCGTCCGCCGGGATGCTCGGCTTCGACCTCGTCGAGATTCCATCGAAGGACGGCCGGGTGGACCTGAAGGCGCTCGAGGCGGCCGCGGGCGATAAGACGCTCGCGCTCATGCTCACGAACCCGAACACCCTCGGGATCTTCGAGGAGCACGTGCTCGAGATCGCGCAGATCGTCCACGATGCCGGCGGCCTCCTGTACTACGACGGCGCGAACTTCAACGCGATCCTGGGCCGCTCGTCCCCCGGGAAGATGAACTTCGATATCGTCCACTTCAACCTCCACAAGACGTTCACGACGCCCCACGGGGGCGGGGGTCCCGGGGCCGGCCCCGTGGGGGTGAAGAAGCCACTCGAGCCGTTCCTCCCGGTCCCCGTGATCGGACTCAACGGCCGCGGGTACCATCTCAACTACGACCGGCCCAAGTCGATCGGCAAGGTGCGCGCGTGGTACGGGAACTTCGCGCTCCTCGTCCGCGCGTACGCGTACATCCTCCGGATGGGCGGGGACGGCCTGAAGGAAGTGTCCGAACGCGCGGTGCTGAACGCGAACTACGTGCGGCATCGCCTCGACGGGGTCCTCGAGGTGCCGTTCGGGGGCCTCCGGAAGCACGAATTCGTCGCGAGCGCCGCGAAGCTCGCGGCGACAAAAGGAGTTCGCACGGTGGACGTCGCGAAGCGCCTCATGGACTTCGGATACCATCCCCCGACCGTCTACTTCCCGCATCTCGTCGAAGAGGCGCTGATGATCGAGCCCACGGAGACGGAGACGAAAGAGACCTTGGATGGCTTCGTGGAGGCGCTCACGAAGATCGTGAAGGAGGATCCGGACCTCCTCCATTCGGCCCCTCACAACACCGCGGTGGCGCGCGTCGACGAGGTCCAGGCGGCCCGGGAGCCACTCCTCAGCTGGCGCATGGCGAAAGCCCGCGAGCGCCGTCCCTCATAGGTCGAGGTCGTCCCGCTCGAGGCTCCCGAGGAGGATGTACGCCCAGTCGAGCTTCCGCTGTTTCGTCCGTCGATCGCGGTCCTTTTCGTTCGGATTCTCGAAGTCGAAGCCCAGGAGGTGGATTCGAGCCGCGCCGAAGTGGTCGGCGAGGCAGACCGCACGGTCCCCGTCCGTGAAGCCGCCGAAGTTGCGGAGGCCTCCCGTGGGCCGCGCCTGCGTCGTCGCGACCGTTCTACCGGAGAAACGCGGCGCCCACTCCCGCACCACGGGCCCGTTGTCCCCGTGGCCGTGGATGACGGCAATCGTCCCTTCGGCGTTCGCCTTCACCTGGTCCGAGACGTTGCCATCGAGGTCCGTCACGAGGATTGCCGGAAGGAGCCCGTGCTCCAGCGCGACGGAGGTGGCCTCGTCTGCGGTCACGAGGATGCCACGGGAGCCCTTGATCTCGGCCCCGACGTTGGGCCCGTTTCCCGCAACCGTGACCTCCTTCCCACGGAGGAGCGTGCGGAGTTCCGCATCCCCGATCCGCGCGCCGCGGAGGCGCTGGTCGAGCTCCGCCGCCACGGTCTCATCCGCGGCCTGTGAAAACCCGAAATCCTTCCGAATCTCCTTGTAAAACGGCTCCCAGGCCTCGAAGTCCATCCGACCCCTCGGCACGGCTACGTCTCGTCGACCGGCTCCGGCCGCTCCTCCCGCGATCGGTACGAGAGGCCCGTGACGGCGACGAGGAACAAGGCGAGGCCGATGCTCAGATAGATCAGCGGCAGCGAGGCGGACGGGTTGTAGTTGCCGAAGATCGTCTGGAGGATCTGCGTCATGCCGAGCACCAGGAGGCCGAGCGCCACGAACGAGACCGCGACGGCCAGCGCATGCCGCGGCGCACGCCGGTGTCGAAGGTACGCGGTGACGACCTTGCCTCCCTCGAAACAGAGCGCGCCGATGACGAAGAACCAGATCGACCCGAACACGAAGCGGAGGAACTGAACGACGTACGAATTCTCGCCGGAGCGGCCCGCGAAGTCGATCCCGAAAAACACCCCGACGAGGATCAGGATCAGGGTGGACACGTTGAAGAAGATCGAGAGGTCGCCCGTCGCGACGGAGTCCCGCACGCGCTCGTATTGCTGGCCCGCCTTGTCGAAGAAATCGCGAAGGCTGCTGAACGGCAGGGAAATCACGATCAGGTAGAGGCCCGCCAAGATCAACGCGAGGCCCGAGGCCGCGTAGGGGAGCGTGAGGTAAATCGCGCCGAAGAGGAGGAGCACGAAACCGAGCGGGCCGATAATCTTGCGGCGCACCCGCGGGTTCTTCAGTTGACGGCCGATCGTGTAGTAGAGCGACTCTGCAGTCGGCGTCTGTCGCACATACACGCGGCGGACGTGGTCCACCCGGATCCGGGAGCTGATGATCGGCGCGAACGCCTCGTCCTCCGCGCCGTCGGAGACGAGGAACACCCGGTCCGGCCGCACCTCGACGAGGACCTGGTCGAGCTGGCGCGTCAGCTCGACGTCGGAAACGGTCCCGACGTGTACGTCCCCACAGATTGTCGCGATGACCGCATCCGACCCGTCCTTGACGAGTCCGTCGTAGATGGAGAGCGCGCTGAGGAGCGCGTTCACATCCGAGTCCTCCGGATCCGCGAGGCCCAGTTTCGTTGCGGCGGCGAGGTTGCCCTCCCGGCCGACGATCGGGCCGCGAATCCCGGTCTTCACCCCGATGTCGTCGTCCCGGTCGACGCAGAGGACCAGGGTCTTCATTGCATGGTCTCTACCGGTCCCATGATATATCAAGCTTGGCCGGCGGTTTGTAAATCCGGAGGGTCAGAAGAGGCCGAGGCCCTCCTCGATCCGGCCTAGCTCAATGGGCGTCGTCCGAGATCCGACGACCGCACCGCGGGAGTTCGCGACGATGCACGCCCCGATCTGCGCGGCGCCGTAGTTCGCGGTGGTAATCATGACCGGCACCCGCAACGTCGACTTGAGGACCTCCATCTCGCCCGGGCGGGCATGCGGATGGCAGAGGACCCCTTTGTTCGTCGCGATCGCGACGCTGCCGACCGTCTTGATGCCTGCGACGGTCCCGCGGACGACCTCCACGCCGAGCGTCTCCCCGATGAACGCGACCGCTTCGTCGTCGTAGCCGGGATGAACGACGGCGCCGTGGTCGTTGCAGAGGACGTTGTTCCCGACCGCGCTGAGCCGGTGCGGGAGCGGATAGACCGCGTCCCCGATCGCCTCGAGCTCCGACTCCTCGATGAACGGAGACGCCAGGATGCCTTTCGAATTCATCGCAACGAGGGAGCCCACGACGGTCGAGTGGCCGACGCTCGTCACGATCGGAGTCGCTTCAAGGGCCCCGACGATGTGTTTAATCGCGGACTTCGGGGTGTCCGGCGCCACGATGAGCAGCTCGTCGTTCGCCGCGCAGAAAACCCCAATGTAAGGGTTCCCCGCGATTTCGAGCCGCCGGAGCAAATAGGTCCCTCAATCCTCCGGGAGGGAGACGACGGCGGAGCCGTCCTCGAACTTGATCGCCTTCACACGGATCCGGTGGGGCGGGTGCTCGCGGCCGCGCTTCCACAGGTACTCGTTGAGGACATCGTCAATGAAAATCCGGTCCGGCTTCAGGTGCTGCTGGACGTGTTCCCGGATCGCCTTGATCGCCCGCGGCGTGCGATCCGTGCGGGAGGCCGCCCATGCCTTCCGCAGGGGCACGATCATGATGCGCTCCTCTTCCTGCTCGGCCATGGCCTCACGCCTTCAGCTTGTTCCGCCGCCACGACCGCTTCTTTGGATGGCGGGTGAAGCGCCGCTTCGTCCGCTGTATCACCCACGCCGGGACCCGGCGGTTCGATTTCACGGCCTTCATGAGACGGAGCTTCTTCGCGTACGGCTTGTGCTTCGCCACGGTCAACGCCTCTCGATCTTGATGTCCCGACGGCGCGGGATCACGCGCTCGAGGATCTGTCGCAAGGTCGCGTCGTCGATCATACTCTTCACGCGCCCGCTCTGCGCGAGCTGGATGAGCTGATTCTCGATGTTCTCCTTGAGCTCCGGATACGCGAGCTCGATCCGGCCGAGCCGCTCCCGCGCCTCCGGCGTCAGGATCTGCCGCAAGATGAGCTGCCGCTGCGCCTGGACCTGATCCCGGTACTGTTGCTCCGCGACGGCCTGGGTCTGATACTGCTGGAGTTCCGCGAGCTTCTTCCGACGGATCGTGTCGAGTTCGTCCTCGTCCATCGACATCGGATCAGGCGCCTCCCGCGTACTTCATCAGATCGGGGTTCGTTTTCGCGAGTTCGAGCAGGATTTCGTGGGCGAGGGAATCGAGGAGTTTTCGACCTTGCGCGCTGATCGACCGTCCCTTCTTGTCCGTCTTCGTCAGGAGACCCATCGCCTCGAGCTGCTGCATCGCCTCGCGGGCAATCGACCGCGAGCCCCGTCGGGGATGTTTCGGCGCGGACCCGTCGTCCCGGCGCCCGCCGAACTCCGCGGCGAGGCGCGTCGAGCCGACCGGGCCGTGCAGGTAGACCTTCCGCAACACGGCGGCGACCCGGCGGTACCACCAGTCTTTCTGGACCGGGGCTTTTTCCGTGTTCACGCCGGTGCGGGCGAACGGCGCCCATTCCGGCGGCTTGATCTTGCCCTCCGCCTGCAGGCGGTCTTTCAGCCGCTCGATCAAGAGGCCCGGAGGTACATCATATGCGGTCGTCATCGGGAACACGAGTCGGTTTCGCGCTTCATAAATCGAGGTCGTATATGAAGGCTTCTAACTTCAGGTA
>VBME01000177.1 GCA_005878995.1 Methanobacteriota archaeon
AGGAATACTGGATCCCGGCCGTATGGCGCCTCACGGGGCGGATCCCGATGGTGTTCGTGGGGAACAAGTCGGACCTCGTGGCGGATCGCGTCTGGGCGGAGGAATACCTCTACTTCCTGTCCCAGAAGTACACGTGTCCCGGCATCCTGACGAGCGCGAAGACGGGCGACCACGTCGAACCCGCGTTCAAAGCGCTCGGGGAGCAGATCCTGCGGGCGGCCGGCCACTCGGTCAAACGGATCGACCTCGTGACGCCGCCGCAGGAACCCGTGGACCGCCTGATCCGGGTCACGGACAAGATCATGACCGACTTCTGCTACTATATGGGCGGGGTCGAGACCGGCATGCCGATCGTTAAGCGGCAACTCGGGCTCGCGGGACTCGATGTCCGCGCGCCTACCTCGGACGCGATTCGCGATTTGATCGAGCGCCTCGCGGTCGTGGAGCGGGACTTCAAGGGTGCGGACGAAATCGCGTCGAACCGCGAACGGCGTCTCGGCTGGCTCGAAGGGGCCGAGTGGTAGGCGCCGCTAGCTCGGCTTCGACGCCTCGATCAAGAATCGGCTTTCCGTGAGGACCAAACCTTCGTCGGTCGTCAGATTTCTCTCGAGCTGAATCAGTGCGCGGAGATCTTGGCCCAACGGGTCGAACGCCGG
Organism: Methanobacteriota archaeon; assembly: GCA_005878995.1. The sequence continues at coordinate 657 of VBME01000177.1, forward strand.
AATCATCCAGGGTGCCACGCACAGGATGTACACGACCTCGCCCAGTCCGTGGTACGCGACCCGCGTGTCATGGGATTCGGACCGCTCGATCTTCATTCCCGCACCCTCGAACCCGGAAACGTACCGCGCGAACAGTGGGCCCGAATCTTGCATTCGCGGGAAGAAGGTCCGCACCTCCTTCCAATCGTTCCGGCCCACCTGTTGGGTGAGAACGATCCCGCCCCGGGCAAGGACGCGACCGACCTCTGCCGGGTCCATCTCCTCGTGACGATCGAGGACCAGGTCAAACACGTCGTTTCGGAACGGGAGATGAAGACTGTGGGCACCGACCACCTCGACGCCAAGGGGGGCCAGGCGGCTCTTTGCGATGGGAGCGTTCACGTGCCACGGTTCGGTGGCGACCGCGCGTCCCCTTCGTCCCCGACACAGATCGGCGAACAGCTCTCCACCACCGGTTCCCATGTCAAGAACAGAGGAGGCGCGTCCGAACAGGTCCGCGGCTCGGTGCCGATAGTCCCATGGATACCTGGGCCCAATCCGAGTCGGCGCGACCTCTTCGAGACTCCATCCCCGGAAGCCCCGCGCTTTCTCGATGAAGGGTCGCAGCCGGTCCCTGGCTTTGACGAGCTCTCCCGAAGCCAATCCACGCATCCGGATTCGGATCGCCGGTCAACCTATCAAGGCTCGTGGGGCAATGGGAAGTTCTTCTCTCCCGCTCGAATCGGAACGGAGAGCCAGTTTTCCCGCGGAGGGAAGGGGCAGACGTAGTCCTCGCTGTATGCGCAGTACGGATTGTAGGCGAGGTTGAAGTCGATCACGTACTCGTCCGTGGGCCGTTCTTCGATGTCCAAGTAGCGCGCAGCGCCGTACGTTTCCTTGCCGGAGGTTGCGTCACGCAGCGGGACGAAGAGGCTCTCGTCCTCATGGTGGTGGCCTGGCTGCGGCACGGACTTGTACGCCGCGAGTCGTTGGTTCGTCCCGTCGATCTCAAACTCGAACACGCCGAACCGAATCATGTTGCGGGGTACGCCTTTCGAGGTCGCGAGGACGACGTGCTGGGGATTCGGGTCTCTCACCAGTCTCGCTCGCACGCGGTACTTCGGATCCGGAGGGAAGTACGCGAGGCCCTTGAATTCATGGCGGATCGCATGGGGAATCGGGGACTCGTGGTCCTCCCGGAAGAAATAGTCCTTTTCCCGACGCGTGGCCTCGAGTTCTTTCACGTAGTCGGCGTCGGAGTGCGGCCCTGGCATGCCGCGACCGAGGCCGTTCGTTCGCGATAAGCCTGTGGTGCCTACATGGAGGACAGGCGGTCCTTCGCCTTCGCGAGGTGCTCCCGCTCCGGCGGTCCGAGGTGGGCCGCGGGGATTTTCGATTCGACGAGCTCCACGATTTGCGCGGCGGCAGCGATCTTCTGGGCCTGCACGGCCTGGTTCACCAAGTCCGCCGCGAGCCGGGCTTTGAGCTTCGACAGGCCGGCATCCTCCGGTGCGATCGTGAGCATTTCCTCGACGAGCTTCAGCGATTCATCGAACCGGCCCGTCTTCGCGAAGGATTTCACGGCACGTTCGAGCATCGCGAACCGGTGGACCGTCCCGGGATCGAGCGGCATCGGACGGGCAACGTGCGCGCTCTCCTTATGCGTTACGACGAGGCCATCAGTACCGCGGCATCTCGGGCTCGATCCGCTCCGCCCATTCGTCGATGCCGCCGACGAGGTTCTTCACTTTGCGGAAGCCGAGCTCTCGGAGGAAGTTCGTAATCCGGCCGGAACGTGCGCCGGTCTTGCAGTAGACCACGATCTCGTCCGCGGTGCTCAGCTCGTTGACCCGAGTCGGGACCTGCGCGACGGGCATGAGGATCGCGTTATCGAGGCGCGCGATCTCCCACTCCGTCGGCTCGCGGACATCGAGGAGGACGGGTGCCTGCCCCGCGTCGAGTTTCTCCTTGAGCTGGTCGGCGGAAATCTGGAACTCGTCCCCGACCTGCTCCGACGGGCCCCGGAGGCCACAGAATTCCTCGTAGTCGATCAGCTCCTTGATCGTGGGGTTACTGCCGCAAATCGGGCACTCCGGATTCTTCCGCAGCTTCAGCTCGCGGAACGTCATGCGAAGGGCGTCGAACACGAGGAGGCGGCCGATCAGCGTGTCGCCTTTGCCGAGGAGGATTTTGATCGCCTCGCTTGCCTGGATCGATCCCACGATCCCCGGGAGGACGCCGAGGACGCCGCCCTCCGCGCACGAGGGCACGAGCCCGGGCGGCGGTGGTTCCGCATAGAGGCAGCGGTAGCACGGCCCCTTCGCCGCGAAGAAGACGCTCGCCTGACCTTCAAACCGGAAAATCGACCCGTAGACGTTCGGTTTGTTCAGGAGGACGGTCGCATCATTCACGAGGTACCGTGTCGGGAAGTTGTCCGTCCCATCGATGACCACGTCGTAGTCGCGCAAGATGTCCAGCGCGTTGTCGGACGTCAGTCGGGTCTCGTGGGTCTGCACGTCGACGTTCGGATTGATCTGCGCGACCCGTTCTTTCGCGACCTCGATCTTCTTGCGCCCGACGTCCTTCGTCCCATAGAGCACCTGGCGCTGGAGATTCGTCTCGTCGATCACGTCGAAGTCGACGATCCCGAGGCGGCCGACGCCCGCCGCGCTCAGATACTGCGTGAGCGGGACCCCGAGGCCGCCCGCGCCAATGATCAGGGCGGACGACTGCTTGAGCTTCAACTGCCCCGCCATCCCGACCTCCGGGAGGATCAAGTGCCTCGAGTACCGCTTGATTTCCGCGGGCGAGAGAATGTCCTTCCGCTTCGCGACGAGCCGGTCCATCAGGGAGAAGGAACCGCCCGCGATGCTCGGGACAATCGAGATCGTGTCGCCCTCGTGCAGCGGCGTCGCGTCCTTCCCGAGGTAGCGGATGTCTTCTTCGTTCACGTAGACGTTCACGAAGTTCCGGAGGTCGCCATCGTCGGCGTAGAGATGTCGGCGGAGGAGGTCGAAGCGATCGACGAGGTCATCGAGGGCCTCTTTGACGTTCTGGGCCTCGACCTCTACCGCATCCCGATTGCCGACGTATTGCCGGAGCGCGGTGGGGATGACAATCTTGACCGCGGCCATCGTCGTGCCTCGTGCCACAACAGTGGGATACTTAAGGTTCACCCCAGCGCGATATGCGAACCCGAATATTCCGGAGGACCCGCGCGAGCACCACCCAACGAAGTCTCTGGTCAAGCGCAGGCAACCTTAAACAAGGTTAACTGGCGAAGAGACGAGACCCCAAAGTCCGGGACGGGCCTCGGCCTCAACGGAGAACGAGTTTCTCGGGGCGAAACGCCCGCGCAGCTTCATCGAAGCTCCAGGCCGTCGTGTCCTTGGGTTGGCCATCGACGACGCTCACGATGACGTACGAATACCAGCTGGTGGCCTGGGATCGATCGAACTCGGATGGGGCGGCCGGGTGGTCCGGATGGCTGTGGTAGATTCCAATGAGGTCGAGTCTTTTCTTGCGCGCGTCGTCGTCGGCTCGGAGGAGTTCGAGAAGGTCGATCGTATACCGGCGGGAACGATCCTCGGTCGCGACGTTCCGCGCGCGGCGGGATTCGATGGCGCGCCGAGGCTCGCTCATCCGTCCGAAAAGGAACCCGCAGCCTTCCTCCGGATACGCATCGCGAGCGTGGTCCTCGATCGAGCGCACGATGGCTCCCGGGATTTCGATCGTCACGGCGCCTGCTCCCAGTAGCGCTCCGCCAAGTAATACTGGCCCGAATCCGGGAAGACCGCGACAACAACGCCCTCGCGGATTCGCTCCGCGAGCCGTAGGGCCGCGTCGAACGCCGCCCCGCTCGATGTGCCGACGAGGAGGCCTTCCTCCCGTGCGAGGCGACGCGCGGCGACCTGGGCGTCCTCCGTGGCGACGGACATCATCTCGTCGGCCAGGTCCGGGTCCCAGATCCCGGGGACCGTCGACGTCTCCAGATGCTTGACGCCTTCGAGCCCGTGGAACGGGCTGTCGGGCTGGATGCCGACGAGGCGGACCCGCGGCGCCATCTTCTTCAGATACCGGCCCGCTCCGACGAACGTCCCGGTCGTGCCGAGGCACGCGACGAAGTGGGTGATCGTCCCGCGCGTCTGGTCCCAGATTTCCGGGCCTGTCGACTCGAAGTGGGCCCGCCAGTTCGCCTCATTGTTGTATTGGTCGAGATACCAGTACGTCTCAGGTTTCGAAGCGACCAGAGCCTTCGCCGCTTTTTGTGCTCCGTCGGTCCCCTCCGCCGCGGGAGTTAGTACAAGCTTGGCGCCATACCCCTGGAGAACCTTTTTGCGCTCGGCGTTGACGTTCGCCGGGACGCAGAGGGTCACTTGATAACCTTCGGATGCTCCGAGCATCGCGAGCGCGATCCCCGTGTTGCCCGACGTCGCGTCGAGCAGCATCCGGTCTTTCGCCAAGCCCGCCCGCTCCGCGGCTCGAAGCATCCAGAGCGCCGCGCGGTCCTTCACGCTGCCGCCCGGGTTGTGCCATTCGGCTTTCGCAAACAACCGCACGGCAGGAGCGACGTGGTCCGCCAACCGCTCGAGGCGCAGCAGAGGGGTGTGTCCAATGAGATCCGCGATTCCGGGAGCCTTCGGCGGCGTCGCGGCCGGCCGCATGAATCGAGGGCCTCACTTCGAGACGTCGGGCTTGGGCCCCAGCGCGACTTTCAGAACGTGCAAGGACAGCAGGGCGCACTTCAGCCGGACCGCGCTGAGCGGGATCCCGAGCTTTTTCAGAATCGCGTCCCGGTCCAGGGCGGTCGCATCGCCCAGAGACATCCCCTTCACGATCGTCGTCAACATCGACGCGCTCGCCTGACTGATCGCGCAGCCCTGGCCCTCGAACCGCACGTCCGCGATGCGGTCCGATCCGTCGACCTTCAGATGGAGGACGACCTCGTCGCCGCACAACGGGTTCGTGTCCCGGGCGTTCTTCGTCGCCCCGGGCAGGGAGCCTTTGTTGCGGGGATGCTTGTAATGGTCCAGGATCTGCTCCTGGTACATCTCGTAGGAGACGGCCATTAGGCGAAGACCTCCTGGACTCGCTTGATGCCGGCGATCAGGGCGTCGACATCGTCCAGGTCGTTGTAGATGTAGAACGACGCCCGCGCCGTCGCGGGGAGGTCGAACCGCTCCATGAGCGGCTGGGCGCAGTGATGGCCCGATCGGATACAGATGCCCTCAACGTCCAAGATCGAGGCGATGTCGTGCGGATGCGCGCCTTCGATCGTGAAGGACACCACCCCAGCGCGCTTCTTGACATCCTTCGGTCCGTACGTGGTAACGCCCTTGAGACGGTCGAACTGCTCGAGCGCGTACTGCGTGACCTCCATTTCGTGGGCCCGGACCGCGTCCATCCCCAGTTTCGTGAGATAGTCGACCGCGACGCCGAGGCCGATCGCGCCCGCGATGTTCGGCGTGCCGCCCTCGAACTTGTACGGGACGTCGTTCCAC